>NZ_JBKHKJ010000015.1:0-119116 GCF_046546515.1 Parasediminibacterium schistidii
CTTAACTAATATTTCCAATATATGGTTTTATCATTTCTATATGTTCAATGCCATCTTCCAAGTAAATTTCGCTCGTTTGTTCAAAACCAAAACTGCCATAAAACTTTTGTAGGTAAAGCTGTGCCCCAATTTTAATATCGCCTTTTCCAAGCAGCTGGTAGCAGCATTGAATAGATTGCATCATGATAGCTTTACCAGCCCCCGTGCCCCGATACCCAAGCGAACTTGCTACCCTGCCAATGCTCATTTGCATGTACGCTGTATTTGGAGCAAGCAAGCGGGTACACGCCACTAATGTATCATTATCATAAGCCAATACATGGTGGCAGGTTTGGTCTTTATTGTCAATATCTAAGAAAATGCAGTTTTGCTCCACTACAAAAACTTCGCTACGCAGGCGCAGCAAGGCATATAGTTCCTTTAGGGAAAGTTCATCAAATGGTTTGCAAATAAATTGGAGCATTTTTTTTGTGCTTATGGGTATCTCACTTTTACTATATAATGTTGCTTCAGCTCGCCTGCCCTTGTTTTGTAATTAATAAATTCCCCAGTCAATTCACTGGCATGGAAGAAATTAAACGCCACAGGTATATTGGTGCTGAACCCAACTTTTCGTAAAGAATCAAGGCCTTCCTTATTGGTATAAACAATAATGGGTACTTGCTTTGCTTTTACTTTCAATTGCTCTATCCCCCCAAAAAAGATAGGTGCCTTGGTATAAAAAGTAAAAGAATAGGAATTCTCGTTAAACATAGTAGCTGCGGCTACGCCAGTATCTTTTTCATTTATATAAAAAGCGGCTTTACTACCTGCTTGGTACTGCATCAATGATGGGTAAATACAGCAGTTGAGAAAAGCAAATACCCCAATGGCAGTAATAAAGCTTTTGCCAATAGCGGCTGTTAATATATCGCCATTAAACAACAACAAGCTGCCAGTAGCTGTGCCAGCCAGCAAAATAATTGCCAATAAATTATGTTCTGGCCGATAGAAAATAAGCAACAAGCCACCTACCAGCAGCATGGCGCCTACTACTACATACTGCACCCAGCGGACAATGGAAACAACTGCAGGCCTTTTTACTTGGCAAATATACTGAGCAGTAATAATGGAGAAAAAAGGAAAAAGAATATTGAGGTAATGCGGTAATTGAAACTTCGACAAAGAGAAAATAAGAAACATAAGCCCTCCACTGCCCAATGTTACATATTCCTGGTATAGATAAGGCGTAAGGCGGAGGGCTGCGGGGGTAAGTTCCTTGGCTTTTTTGATTGTCCAAAGCTTCCAGCCAAAAGCCATGTAAAATACCAGGCTCCAGGGCAGAAATGCCCAAAGCATGGTATGGAAATAGAAAAACTTGTCGCCCTCGCCACGGATAGGTCCATTGTTGAAGAAACGGCCAAACTGGCTGTCCCAAAAAAAGAAACGCAGACCTGAAACCCCGGTTTTGTCAAAAACAATTTTCTCGGGATGAAGGTCAAACTGCACATACAGGCAATATAGCTCGGGCAAAGTAAATACCAATACCAATGCCAATGCCACCAACCATTTGATGCTTAACAATTGCTGCCATTCTTTTTTAATTGCCCACTCTACTATAAAGCCACCTGCAATGGGTATGAGTATAAAAGGCCCTTTGGTCATGGCGGCACAGCCAGCAAAAAATGAAGCGATAACTATATCTTTAAACCACTTGCTACTGCCCGATGCCAAATAAAAATGGTATATGCTGCCTATTAACAGTCCTGTGAGGTAAGGTTCTGCCCGCACATCGTTATTAGATATAAACAAATGTGTAGCGGTTATGTACATCAGCACGCTAACCCTTGCAATGTTTTTGCCATTTACCTTGCTTGCAAACAAAAAAGTATAGGCACCGCCCATGCCCCAAAACAGTAAAGCTGGTATTTTGTAAGCAAAAGTATTGATGCCGAATATTTTATAGCTGATAGCAGCCATCCAAAAGGGGAAATGCGGCTTGTCGAGCCAATCGGTGCCAACTACTTTTAAATTGATGAAATCGCCCGTTTGTGCCATTGTCTTGGCAATGCAGGCGTATAAAGTGCCGTCAGAATCGAGTATGGTGATAAACAAGCCAGAGGCATTTACTGCCACGCCTAGGAATAGCAGTACATAAAACCATTTATCTAGCCATGCACCCCATTTATTTGTTTCCTTTTCCAGCATTATCCAGGCAATTGTTTAATAATATAGGCGAATATAAGCAACTGCTGTGCGATTGCCAATAGTTAGGAAAGGAATAGTGCAGGTTAAAGTTGCCACAAAGGCACAAGGTCTCGAAGATGCAAGTTTGGTTAATCTGCCATGAAGGCACGAAGACACAAAGAGGCACAAAGTTTTAAGGGAAGAATAAAAGAAAAAAAGAAAAAAATTATGTTATCAATAGCTTTTAACCTCCTTTACTTCGTGTTTTTGAGGCTTCGTGGCTAGTTTTTCCAAATTGTACTTGAAACATGATATTCCATTTACCCCAATATCCTTGAAATAAAATCTGAGTGTAGGCTAATTTTTAAAAAAGCTGTCATGCCCAGAATAAAGCCCAATATGCTAAGGCTTGCGGCAAAATAGAGCAGCCATTTCTTTTGCGTAAGCGCCGTGATGCCAAACAGGGCAATAGCAATGGATAGAAAAGCTTCCGTCATGTCAAACTGGTCGTCGAAAACATTGATGTCGTCATATTCCTTGGCATAGCCTTCTGCTTGCTTTTTTATCTCGGCTTTGTCTTTTTCGTACTGGGCTATTTTGGCTTCTGCTTTTTTTATCAGGCTGTCGCTGCCGGGCAGGTGCTGCAGCTGCATCATTTCTATCGTGTTGGCCACTAGGCTTTGCTTGGTACTTTTGGCTTGGTAGTATGACCAAGCATCAATAGAATGCGCCTGTGCCTGCGACATGGCCTGTACAATATTGCCATCTTTTATATTGCAAATAGCCATGAAGGTAGCGGTAAGCGACACAAATATTGCCACTAGTGCATTTATTTTGCTTTCATTACTGTGGCTTACTGATTCTTGTATTGTTTCTGCTATTTCGCTCATGATCTTGAAAATTTTGATTTTAGACTAAGAAAAGGCTTTTCTATAACATGATAAGAAACCAAAGCAGATACTATAATCATGCCTATGTTTTGCGGGAACTGATTGACCCAAAAAGCGGTTTTGCAAATAAAAAATTGCTGCCACAAATAAATGCTGTAAGACAATAAACCTATATAATTGACCAGCTTCAAATTAAGAAATTTAAACCATGTTCTTTGAGGACCAAAAATAGAATACATCATTATTAAAGCAATCAATACATTTGAGATGGTAGCATGCCTTGACAACAGCGGCACAAAAATGGCAGTGAATCTAGTTTTATAAAAAAGCCCTACAATAAATGGGAAAAATAAAAAATAAAAAATACATACATAAAAGATAATGTTCCAATAGGGGCTTATTTTCTTTAATAGCTCATCTTTATACAAAGCAAAGAAGCAACCAATGGATATGGCATCTATCCTTGTAAAAATGCTTTGATCAGCAACCCAATGGATTTTATAAATAGCCGCAAAAAACCTAAGGAATGGAACCATAAGAAATAAAATTACCGATGCCCTTTTCCTAAATGTATCTCCTTGAAGAAAAATGATTGGCCATAATAAATAAAACTGTTCTTCCACGCTTAATGACCACCCATGTGCGGTGTACCAATCCCAACCTGCAAGGAAATTAAAGTCCTTTGTGTATGTAATTGCAGTTGCCCACGAAGCATTGCTGATTTTTATGTAGCCAAATTGCTGCACAATAAAATAAAACAATAAAAGTGTATAGTAAGCAGGAAAAATCCTTAATACCCTTCTTATATAAAAATGTGGCAATCCTATGGTTGCTGTTTTAGCATCTTCCTTCAACATCAAGGAAGTGATTAAAAAGCCAGAAATTACAAAAAAAACGTTAACCCCAAATTGCCCGTCTTCTAACAAATTAAAGATAAGGTATAGCCATTTTGAATTTTGTAAAATTGAAGGGATATAACCATGATATGAAAAATGATGGATAATTACTATAATGATGCTAATTGCTCTTAATCCATTGAGGCTAGGATATTTCTTCATTTGCAGTTTTTTTCCTTTTGTTATAATCTGTAAGCAATGTCCTACAATAGTCTATACTCGCAAATAAACAAACTATATTTTTACCGAGGCTCCCAGCCATGCCATCATGCCGATACCTGTTTCAATAGCCCTTTCGTCAATATTAAACTTGGGGGTATGCACATTGTGTATAATGCCTGCGGCTTCGTTGCGCACACCTAACCTATAAAAGCAGCCCGGTATTACTTGGGTATAATAGCCAAAGTCTTCTGCCCCCATGCGTATTTCTGTTTCTTCCACATTGTCCTGCCCCATGTAGGCTATTGCCTGCTGCCAAGCAATTTCTGTAAAGGCAGGGTCATTGTCAACAGTAGGGTAGCCAACATCTATTTTTAGGTCTATTTCTGCTCCCATGGCTTCTACCAATCCTATTGCTTGCTTGGTAATCAAATCGTGTGCCTTGAAACGCCATGCTTCATCCATTGCCCTGAAAGTACCCATTAGCTTTACTTCGCTAGGTATTACGTTGGTGGTATGCCCGCCCTGTATGCTGCAAATACTTAATACTGATGGGGAAAGCGGGTTGTTGTTGCGGCTAATAATTTGTTGTAGGCTTACAATCAAGTGCGAAGCTATCAATACGGTGTCGGCCGTTAAATGCGGTGCAGCGGCGTGCCCGCCCTTGCTGCGGATGGTAATATATATTTCATCGGCACTGGCCATCACACGGCCTTTCCGGAAACTTAGCTTGCCCACGTCCAATCCGGGATGCACATGCAGGGCGATAATGCCTTGTGGCCTTGGGTTTTCCAATGCCCTTTCTTTTATCATGTAGCTGGCGCCGCCTGGGTTGCGTTCTTCACCCGGTTGAAAGATTAACTTTACAGTACCTTCAAAATCGTCTTTTAATTCGTTCAATATTTTGGCTGCCCCCAATATTACTGTTGTATGCACATCGTGCCCACAAGCGTGCATAACGCCTATGTTTTGTGATTTATACGGCACATTATTTTCTTCCAAAATGGGCAAGGCATCCATGTCGCCTCGAAGGGCGATAACCCTGCTTTCAGGATTTTTGCCTTTTATCAAGGCAACAATGCCAGTAGTGGCTTTCACCTCAAAAGGGATACCTAATGCTGTTAGCTTTTCTTGAAGGAAACTACTGGTATTAAATTCTTTATAGCTCAATTCGGGGTTTGCATGCAAGTGCTGCCTGATGGCAATACATTCAGGGGCAAAAGCGGTAGCCAGTTCTTTTATTTTTTGTAATAACAAAGTTTTTTAATTAGGAATTAGGAATTAGGAATTAGGAATTAAACCTATCCTTCACTGCTTTCTACTTATCACTTACTACTTATGACATACCACTTTACTTTGGTACCACTTCATCATCATCCTTCATGGAATATTCTATGGCATCTTCTACAACATATACGCCTTGTGGGTAAGTTTTATTTAGCTCCTTTCGGAATTTTTCGGCATCTTCTTTTTTCAGGAAATTGCCTATGCGCACTTTAAAATAAGGGGAATGATACAGCAAGTAAGCCTTCTCATCTGTATATTTCGATAATATATCTGCTTTTATCTTGTTTGCTTGGTCCCGGTTGGTAGTGCTTACTATCTGTATCCTATAGCCTTTGTATAATCCCGAGCTTGTCATCATTGAAAGCCGTTTGTTCATTTGTGCCTGTTTGCTTACCAGCACATCTAAACGGGGATCCTTGCGTACGATGATTGTGTCGTTTGCTAATAGGTAATTACCTACCAATAAAAAAGCGAAAAGCATAACCAATAACTTCATACTATGTCCATTTAAAGCACGCAAGTTAAGGAAGTTGGGGGAAACGGTGTTTTGTGATACAAGTTACAGGGTACATAAAAGTTTTTTGTTTTTTATTAAAAAATCAACCTCACCCCACTTAAAAGGTAGGGACAAGTTAGGTAAAGGAAAAGGTAGCAGGATCAGGGAAAGAATAAGATATGTATATATTTTTAATAATATCAATATCTACTAGTGTTATATTAAAATAGTTTCAGTTTTGCCATTTTTGTTAGGTTTTTTGCTGTTTCTTTTTTTTCAAAAATCGTTGCTGTGCTTGTAAGTCATTGATTATCAACAATAACATCAAATTTTTGTGCGTGATTTGTGCGTATTTTATGCGTACTTTTTGAGTAATTTGTGCTTGCTTTGTGCGTATTTTATGCTCATTTTGTGCTTGATTTGTGCATATTTTACAGCCATAAATACAAGACCAAATTTTAGGACTACAACTATCTTAATATTAGTAAAAAAAGAGCTACGATTGGGATGCCAAGACACTAGCTTGGTAAGTAGTTTGTATCATGTGCATTTCTAGCACAAAGATAAGTTTTTTATAGATTGAGGGTTATCAGGACAAAGTGAAAAATTTTATGCAACCAAAGTTAAAGGTTATTGGTTTCAGGTGTACAAGTCCTTGTAACAAGAAGCCAGCATCAAGAAACTGACCTTTACAAGAACAAAGCCGCTAAGGTATAATCTGCCAGCAATATCATGATGCAGCTTACTACCACTGCACTGGTACTGGCTCGCCCAATTTCCAAAGAGCCACCTTTTACATGGAAGCCATAGTATGCCGGGATGCTGCAAATAAGAAAAGCATAAGTGTAGGCTTTGTACAAAGCAAACTGGATATTGTATATTTTTAAATTTTGGCGCAGGCCAATATCGTACAAATCAGGGGCAAGTATTCCCGTAAGGTCGCCAGCCAACTTGCCGCCCCAAATACCCAATACAGCAGAAATGACAATTAACCCAGGTATGACAAGCAGGCCGGCCAATATTTTGGGTAGCACCAAGTAACTTTTGGGGTTAATGCCCATTATTTCCAATGCGTCTATCTGCTCGCTGATGCGCATATTACCTAGTTCGCTGGCTATCTTGCTACCCACAACGCCTGCCAGCACAATGCTTAGCACAGTGGTAGATAGTTCTAATATCATGCTGTCCCTTACAATCTGGGCAACAGTGGTCATGGGTATCAATGGGCTTACCAGTTGATAGGCCGTTTGAACGGTTGACACTGCCCCAAGAAACAAAGAGATAATGACCACAATTGGCAAAGCGCCAATGCCTATTTCCACGCATTGGTGCATAAACTCCTTCCAGTACATTTTAAAGTTTTCGGGCTTGCTAAACATGCCTTTCAACATTAAAAAATAAGCGCCGAGATGTGAGAAAAGGCTCATGGGTTTGTTTTAAGTTTTATGTTTTAAGTTTTGTGTTTTAAGAAAACTGTCCACAATGATTTTGTAATTTGTAAAAAATATAAACACAATGTAACATAAAACTTAAAACACAAAACTTAAAACAAGAAAAATTATTTCCGCTTGTCTTTAAGTCTTCCCCACCATTCCGTTTTTTCCACGGCGGCCACCGTGTCTGATTTGCATTTTAGCTGTGCATCTACTACGGCTACCAATGCCATGTTTACAATGCTTCTTACAGTGCTGCCCAATTGTAGCACATGCACAGGTTTTTTAATGCCCAGCAAAATAGGGCCAATAGCATCTGCCCCGCCTACTTCCTTCATCAGGTTGTATGCAATATTGCCCGCCGTCAGGTTGGGGAATATCAGCACGTTCACATTCTGGTCTACCAATTCGCTGAATGGGTAATTGTCTTTTAAAATATCGTTGCTAAAAGCGAGGCTTGCCTGCATTTCGCCATCAATAATCAAGGATGGGTTTTGCTCTTTTACCAGTTTGGTTGCCTTGGCCACCAAATTGGCCTCGGGGCTGTCGCTGCTGCCAAAGTTGCTATAACTAAGCATGGCAATGCGTGGCACCACGTTTAGGTTGCGCACTTCTTTGGCTACCATCATGGTTATATCCGCCAGTTCCTCAGCGGTAGGGTTAAAGTTTACGGTGGTATCTGCCAAAAACAAAGGACCTTTTTTGGTAATAAGCATATACATGCCGGCTATCTTTCGCACCCCCTCTTCTGTTCCAATAATATTCAATGCAGGCCTGATGGCATCGGCATAATTGCGGGTAAGGCCGCTAATCATGGCATCTGCATCGCCTGTTTCCACCATCATGCAGCCAAAATGGTTTCGGTCGCGCATTATTTTTTGGCTTTCGTATAGGTTTACACCCTTACGGCACCTCTTTTTAAAATACAACTCCCCATAAGCTAGCCTTTTTTCTTCCATTGCCTCACTGCGTGGGTCAACAATAGGCAAGTCTGAAATGTCAATATCATTGGCCTCAGCTATTGCCCTTATTTTAGCTTCAACGCCTAAGAGGATAGGGTAAGCCACGCCTTCGTCATAAGCAATGCTGGCCGCTTTCAATATTTTCACATTATCGGCTTCTGCAAATACTAAGCGTTTAGGGTCTTTCCTCGCCTTGCCACCCATTGCCCTTAGCAATTGGTTGTCTAGCCCAAGGCGTTTGTCTAGCTCTATTACATAAGCATCCCAATTGGTTATTTCTTTTTGTGCCACGCCACTTTCTATGGCTGCCTTGGCTACTGCAGGGGCTACGGTGCTAAGCAACCGTGGATCCAATGGCTTAGGTATGATATATTCTGGGCCGAAAACAATATTTTTTTGGTTATAGGCCATGTTCACCATGTCTGGCACAGGCGTTTTGGCCAATGCTGCTAGGGCTTTCACGGCAGCAAGCTTCATTTCTTCATTAATTTTTGTAGCTCGTACGTCCAATGCGCCACGGAATATATAAGGGAAACCTAAAACATTGTTTACTTGGTTAGGGTAATCGCTGCGGCCTGTGGCCATGATAATATCGGTACGGGCTGCTATGGCTATTTCGTAAGTTACTTCTGGGTCTGGGTTGGCCATTGCAAAAACAATGGGGTTGGGCGCCATGCTTTTTAGCATTTCTGTACTTACCACGTTTGGCACGCTTAGGCCAATGAATACATCGGCATCTTTAAAGGCAGTTTCAAACGTCCAGTCTGCACTTTTGGCGGCATACAGCTTTTTATTGTCCGATAAGCCCTCCCTGCCAATATGGATAACGCCCTTGCTATCGAACATCAAGAAGTTTTCAGGCTTTGCCCCCAATGCTACATATAGCTTGCAGCAAGATATGGAAGCCGCACCAGCACCATTTACCACTATACGTGCTTCTTCTATTTTTTTGCCTTGTATTTCCAGTGCGTTCAACAAGGCAGCTGCACTAATAATAGCTGTGCCATGCTGGTCATCGTGCATCACGGGTATTTTCAATTGCTCCTTTAGCTTTTCCTCTATGTAGAAACATTCAGGGCTTTTAATGTCTTCTAGGTTGATGCCGCCAAAAGTGGGCTCTAATGCTTTTACTATCTGGACAAACTTTTCAGGGTCTTTTTCGTTTATCTCAATATCAAACACGTCAATATCGGCAAATATCTTGAACAGTACACCCTTACCTTCCATTACAGGCTTGCCTGCTTCTGGCCCTATGTCGCCCAGTCCTAATACGGCAGTGCCATTGCTGATAACAGCTACAAGGTTGCCTTTGGCTGTATATTTATAAACATCTTCTGGGTTGCGGAATATTTCCATGCAAGGCGCAGCTACGCCGGGGCTGTAAGCAAGGCTAAGGTCCCTTTGCGTTTTGGCTTCTTTAGTAGGTATTACTTCTATTTTTCCTGGCCTGCCCATGGCGTGGTATTCCAAAGCCTGTTCCCAACGGGCATCTTTTTTTTCCATACGTTCTTAGGTTAATCTTTCATTTAATTGAAATGCTATTTAATAGCAATTACAATTATAGTGCTATTATTGGATTTACTGTAACGCGTGTGAAAAGAATTTAGAATTAGGAAATAGGAATGGTTAGATTGTACTGCCCATTCCTAATTCTCCATTCCTAATTCCTAATTCCTAATTATTTAGCTATCACTATTTTCTGAGTGTAGCTGCTGCTGCCCAATACAACTTTTAAGTAATAGCTGCCATTGGCAATATGGCTGGTGGGTATATCAATTATATTGTTGGATACATTGTATGCTTTGCTCAAGATGTTTTTGCCCATAATATCCGTAAGCACAATTTGTGCCGATGCTGAAGTCGTATTCACTGAAACATGGATAAAGCTGCTGGCAGGGTTGGGGTAAACGCTTACCTTGAAGCTAAACGGTATATGTATGGTAAATACTTCGCTGTAGCTGTACTTGCCATCTTTGTCTATTTTCCTTAAACGGAAATATACCCTGCCACCACTGTTGCTTGCAGCATCTGTATTAAAATAATAATTGCTGCTGCCATCGGCTTTTACAGACCCAATTGCATAAAAATCAGTGCCATTTACGCTTTTTTGTACTTCATAGCCGCTTAGGTTTATTTCATTGGCTACCTGCCATTGCAAAGCAATGGTACCGCCAATTAGTTT
This sequence comes from Parasediminibacterium schistidii, assembly GCF_046546515.1. Lineage (NCBI taxonomy): Bacteria > Pseudomonadati > Bacteroidota > Chitinophagia > Chitinophagales > Chitinophagaceae > Parasediminibacterium > Parasediminibacterium schistidii. The sequence goes on from NZ_JBKHKJ010000015.1 coordinate 10,472, forward strand.
ACCGCTGAACAACACTATACTTACTGGCAGGGTTGACAAACCAGGGCAGGTATTGTTCCATATTTGGTTTACATATTGGGGGCTATCGATAAAAGGGTTTCGGTTGTGCTGGTAAGTATAAGTGCCATTGTTCCTGTCTATTTCTTTTTGGCTCACAGGGTCTTGGTTGTGCCATTTAATCATCATTTGCAGGAAGGGGAGTTTTACTGCCGGGAAAGTGCTGCTGTCAAAAGATTTTGCAGCATCAGGATTAGTGGACCATTTAGGGATACTGTTCTCATACATGGTTACAAAATACAAAAATGCCCTTGCTACGTCGCCTTTAAACTCATCCCTAGGCTCAAACACGGTACCTGGAATGCCCGCTACTGCCGATGAGCCTAGCTTGCTGCCGTTCTTGCTGGTATAGCTTGCCGTGGCTACTTCGCCATACGGGTAGTTGGATCGTTTGCCATTTACAGAACCATCCGTAGGGAATATGAAATTATAATCGGTAGCCGTGCCGCTGCTACCTGTATTTCCATTGAACCAACTTTGGGGTACTGAATGTTCCCTGTTGTAACAGCCACCCTCGCCTGAATAAGTGCCGCACTGCCCGCCAGAACCACTGCCACCTGGCGTAAATTGATACGGATCGGTTCCGCCCTCTATTGTAGAGTATATATCATAAATAACATTTGCAGAACCCGTGCCCACCGTGCGGGGTTTTATATCCGTCAAGGGGTATTGCGTCCACAAAGAAGAATAAGACTTTGGTGTAACGCCTGTAGAGATGATGGTTTTCAAGGCTGTTTTCAAATCTGCACAGCTTTTATTGGCAGCGGCATCATAATAGCCACCTGGGCCACCCGGAGCCTGGGCAACTGCAAAAGATAAGGCAAAAAGAGAAAACAAAAAAGGTAATATTTTTTTCATTGTAATAATTTAAAGCAGCGAATATAAACCAATGCTGAAAGGGTTGCTACACTATTTGCAATATTTGGTTATTTTTAATGCAAAAAATGTAAATTTATGTGTATTTCAATGGGTTTCAATCCATTGAAAATATGCCATAACACTGGGTTGAAACCCAGTGCAAACCGTACTAAACCACCACAATGTCTATTCTGAATAGTATAATTATAAAATGTAAAAAAAAGCAAATATTTGAGCTTCCTATTGCTCAATAACCTTTATTTCATCTGGTGTAAGCCCATACAACTGATACACCATTTGGTCTATGGCTTTGTCCGTACTATCTATTTCATTTTTCAACTCAACAGCTTTTTGTTTCTCCTGTAAAAAGTAGCCTTCCCATTCTGCTTCCTCAGACAAGGACAGTTTTACTTTTTTCTTGCCCAATTCTTTTATAAACCCATCATAGCTTAGCAAATACCAATCTTGCAGCTTACCCGGCAATTCCGTTAATGAAAATTTGCGCTTAATAGTGCGCTGGAATTTTTGGGATGCTTGTTGAAGTTCTTTTGTTAAAGAAAGCATCTGGTCTGCTTTGTCGATAAATGGTTGTTGTTCAAATAGCGATGCTTTTTTGATTGGAAGTTGTTTTAATTGATACCCTTTGATTTTTGGAAATAAGTCCTTGTTATCATTGAATTGGGCTAACCAATATTTACGAATTAAATTTGAATTAAGTAAAGCAAAAACAAATTTCAAGGAATAATTTTCATCGCTTAGGTATAAGTTATAGATAGTATTTGAAGTTACAATATTTTTAGTACAATAGCCCACAATTGGCACTTGCCCTATTTGTCTAATTACAATCCTATCTCTGTCATATACTTCACTATCGCCTCCACTTTTTATGTTCGAGTTAATAAAATTAAAGAACATTTTTGGTATCGAATATTGATACCTTAATACATCTGCCCCGTCAATCATAGGTATATAAGCTTCTGCTAATTTTTCACTGCAGATAGAGCTTTTTCTGTCATAAGCTTGAATCCCAAAATATGTTTTACCTATTTCATCAAAGGTTATACATTCTTTAAATTCAACCTCAAAACTCTTTTTTATCTTAAAAACTTGTTCCGAACTATTTAACCATTCTGATTGGCTATTTTCGTAAACTAACCGTAATTCACCATTTATTGAATTAAAAATTTGAATTTTATCATTTAATACACTTGCTTTAGTTAGAACAAGTGTAGCTACATCAACTCCAGCATCAATAAATACAGTGTTTGTGTGGTTAACCAAAATTTCTACACTTGTTTTTGTTAATATGAAACTTCTTAGTTTTTGAATATATTTATTGGTCAAAAATGTATTTGGCGTAATAAAGCCTAATTTCCCATTGTCTTTTAATAAATTAATAGATTTTTCATAAAAAAGATGAAACAAATCTATTTTGTAACTTGCTACTTGAAACTTTTTGTATTCTTCTAATGTAGTTTCATCAGTATTTGATGGCTGACATAGTACATACGGCGGATTCCCAATCACCACATCAAACCCACCACTATACTTTTGTTCAAAAGCTTTTTTGGTATCCATGCAGAAACTGGCAATAATGTCGTTCAGGGTTTTGGAATAGGCAAGCCCGTGCTTTTCCCTGTTGCCTTGCACATAATTGATGGCATTGGTTAGGTAAGTTTCATTATATCCCCAGCCAGGCTTGGAAGAAAGCGATACCAACTCCCACTCATCCAAAAATGCCCTAAAGAATTTCTGCGACCATAAATGGCCGTGATGTATATCGTTATCAATGGTTTTTGTTTCTCCAATGGGCTTTAACCCATTGCTTTCCCCATTGGCTTCGGTATTTCCAATAGGTTTCAACCCATTGGAATTGATTTTATTAAACAAATATGCCGACTTTCCTTTTATCGTTTTTACTATATCATTTAGTTCATCTGCTGCACATACCAAAACAAGGTGGGCATGGTCTTTACAGATATTGTAAGCTATGCACCTGTATTTATTTTCTGTAATAATGCCGCCTATTATTTCCGTAAGGGCAATCTCTTTTTCAAGGGTTAGTTCCAATGGTTCACCTTTTGGCACATTATAGGCAATCATTCTTTGCGAAGCCCTTGAATTGTGGGTAGTGAACACAAGATGGTATGCCCTCATTTCTTTTCGCTTGAACACTTGCGGAAATTCCTTTTGCCAATCAAAAGCCTTTTCGCCTGCAATGGCAGGGTCGTCTATCAGCGAGTTGCCACATTTTATGTTGTTGTTCAAATCGTTCAGCTTTCTATTTGGCTGTGCGGTGCGCAGCCAGAGCGACAGCTTGGCTATTTCCACGCTTTCTTCGTTCAAATCCACCCCAAATAGGTTGTTTTCGAGAATGCTCTTTTCAATATCGCTCAGAATCATCGGCACGCCAAGCAGCTTGGCTGTAAGCTCATCCACATATCTGTGCTCGGTTATCAAAAAATCCAATGCTTGGTTCAAGAATGCCCCACTCCCACAGGCTGGGTCGCAAATTGTAAGCGATAGTAGCCATGCTTTATATAAATTAAGTTTGTCTAATAGCCCTTGCTTCGTTTTTATTTGTCTTTTCTTATCGCTTGTATAGTCAGCTTCTACAATTTGCAAAGCTGCTTTTTTCTCGGTGCACAGTTTACCAACTGTGTTGTCAACAATATACTTTGTAATATATTTTGGCGTATAAAACACACCATCTTTCTTGCGTTTTGTTTTTGATTTGTCAATGGCAATACCCTCTAATGTCGCCTTTATCTCGTCTAGCTCGTTCAGCGAATTTTCAAAAATATGCCCAAGTATATTCACATCTATCTCGCTTGCAAAGTCGTACTCGGATAGGCGAAGGGTATGCGTGAACAACAGTTCATCATCAATTTTAACGGTGTCCAACACATCATCGGGCTTAAACAAACCACCATTGTAGGCAAACACATCATACCGCTTGCCTTTATACCCAGTGTTCAAATACTCAAAATACTTCTTAAATCGGTCATACAAGGGTATCTGCACGTCCCTTTCCTGTAAATCTTTCCAATCGTTTAGTATCAATCTCACAGAGTTGGGTGGTAATAATTGCCTGTCTTCTGCAAAAAATAAAAACAAAAACCTGTCCAGCAGCTTTTGCGATTTTTTAAACAACGTCAATGCGTCATATTGCCTGTTTTGTTTCACCAAATCCTGATGCAATTCCCGTTTAAACAAAGAATAATCCTGATACAATTGCTTGGTAATTACCTCCTCTTGATTTACAGATTCAGTTTTTACCACCTTAGGAATTCCCTTCTCAATGCTCTCGAATGACAGGCACAAATACAGTAAACCAAACTCCTTTTTGGTGAGCGTAAACAGATTAAACTCTAACCATTCAATAGCATTGTCAATATAAAAACGGAGCTTTTCAAAGTTGGAGGTAACTACATACACACATTCGGGCTGGTTGTTTTTATACCCAAATGCCTGTGCCTCTATCTTGCTTAAATCAGTGGTGTTTGTTCCCTTTAATTCAATAACAGCTTTCACCTCGCCATCAATGATAATAGCCCCATCCGCCTTTTTGCTGTCTTTTATGTTTTTATGTTCTGTGGTAATGTTGTACTTGGGCGTAGGGCTTTTGGTATATCCTAGAATATTCACAAACAGATCAATCAAAAATTCCCCTTGATATTGTTCTTCCTTGCAATTACGGATGTTCTCTTGTATTGCAGCATTTCCAAAATGTGCCTTAAACTCTTTGAATTTTGTTTCAAGTCGCTTTGCGTCAAGTTGGTTTAAATATTTTGTTTCTACTGAATTTTGGAAAAGACTCATATCTATATTTAGAGCTAGGTAATGAAGGGCAAATTAATACTTTTAGGTCTACTGTTTATAATTATGGCACCTTAGTAAAATTTAGGAATACTCCAATGGGTTTCAACCCATTGTCATGGCATATATATACAATGGGTTGAAACCCATTGGAAAGTATATTGAGCCATCCCAACCTAAAACTTAAAACACAAAACTTAAAACACAAAACTTAAAACACAAAACAAATCCCTCAAAATATCCCCTCCAACCCCTTCAAGTCCCTTACCATGTAGGTAGCTTTTATATGTGGCGTGGCGTTGATATGGTTTACAAAAATAGTATCCATACCAGCGTTGATGCCACCTTGTATATCTGCATCCAAGTTGTCGCCTATCATAATGCTTTCAGCAGCTTTTGTATGGGCTTTCAGGAAGGCGTAATCAAATATCTCCTTATTCGGTTTTACCGCATTGCTTGCTTCGGATGTGATGATTTGTTTAAAATAACTATTCAGGTTGCTTTTAGCCAGCTTGCTACGCTGTACCAGTTCAAACCCATTAGTTATTAAATGCAACTGGTACCCCTTTAGTTTCAGGTAGGTTAAAATTTCGTTGGTATAGGGGAATAGGGCTGTTTTTGTGGGCAATAGCTCTAAAAACTGCACAGAAAGCTGCTTTGAAAGCGGCTCATCGGCAATTTTATATTCCAGCAAAGTAAGCCACATGCGCTTCCATCGTAGTTCATCTTGCTTGATGAACCCCTTGGAGTACCTGTCCCACAGTCGGTTGTTGTGGAAATTGTATTGCTCAAAAAAAGCATCAAAATCGGCTATGCCTTTGGCTTGCAAGTTATTATGGTGGTACAATTCGTGTAGTGTTTCCCTTGAGTTGGTTTCAAAATCCCAAAGAGTATGGTCCAAATCGAAAAAAAGGTGCTTGTAGCGGCTGCTCATACTTCTGACTAGCTAATTAAAAAAAGGGTTGAAGTTAGGTTTTTTTGGGCAAAACAGCTCAAAGAATAAAAGGGTCGTTGATAGGATGCATTTCAAATCTCACTTTTTTGTTGATTTCTATTTGGCAGATACAGGCGATATTTAATTTTATTTAAATAAGCAGCCTCCTTCGTCTTTGGGTTTGAAATAGATGGGGCTTGCAGTAGATTTCAACTGTAAAATATGGGTTTATCAAGCATCCTATATGGGGGCAATTTGGGATACGCATGGGGGCATATTTCCCCCATATAGGATTTTTATTTTGGTTTATATACCTAAGCATGCGATTTTTACATTAAACCAGCAACTACTGCATCTTGGCCTCGCCTCACACATCGGATGTTAGTTGACTTAGGAAAATGATAATTCACTATCAAAATCTTATCAGTTGCTTATCAATAAACTATCAGTTTCCTATAATAAAACTATCATTCTATTATCGATAAAGTATCATAAAATTCACTTAAATTATTATAAAAAATGAGGCTTAAAAAATAAAAAATATTTGAATAACAATGAGTTACAAGAAAAAGGATAGGCTCGAAAAAAAAATAAATCATGGAAAAAGAAGAAAAAAATCCATTTCAATTGTTTGCTTAGTTCTTCAATTTCCCCTGTTTGTTCTTTCTTTCTCTCCTTTCGGGTAGGGCTGGGGTTAGGTTAAATGTGTTACTGCTAAATAAAAAACGAAGATTTGAAATGCACCCCAATTTGGTAAGGGGTAACCTATTATTTTTATATTTGCTTCAATCATTGGAGTTTTGTATTTAGTTACAACAAAAAATGTTTTATAATTTATAATCAAAGTTTGTTGTTTTATATTTACAAATGATGCTTTTGGAAATGGAAAAGTTATTTTGAAAGTTTTACTTATTCCCTTCGTGCCACTTTGAGCCTTTGTGGCTAAAATTACAAAAACACCTATGTACGTTAGTGATACAGATAAAAAGAATTTTGCCTCGATCATCCTCTTGGATGAGATACTAAACAAAGACAGTGTTTTTGCCACTAGCTTAGAGCCAGCCGACAAAGTACTAGAACCTTTGTTGATAGAACTGCTTGGAAAAAGCTATCTATCTGTAGCGGGAGGTAAGTACGCAATAACAGACAAAGGCAAGCAAGCATTTGACGTATTTATGCAGCGTTATACCGAAGCCTTGAAGCTGTATGATATTTTTGCGTTTGTTGATTTGGAAAAAGGGGAATTTGCCTTTAGCCGCTACTTCGATTTTGACAATGACCAGGAATGGGACATATTTAAGTCTGAAAGCCGCTTTGAAGACTTGCGGATAGCTGTTGCCATGTTCAAAAAGCTAAACCCAGCAGAAATTGTTTTCATGTCCTTCATCAATGAAAACCGATTTGACACGCAGTCAACAGGCTGGCAGTTTGATTTGGTATCGAATGCCATCTGGGACGAGATAGAGGAAATATGTGCAACAGCCATAAAGCCAGCCGACCTTGGCGACGATGCCATGAAAGACATGGTGGCGCAAGGCTCGGCATTGTTAATCAATATTTTAAAAGAAGAAGCCGCACACAACAAGGAACAGCAAGAATATGAATATGCCAACAACCAAAGCAATAACGTTGTAGAAACGGTGGTTGAGGAAACAAGCTATTACGAGCCTTATTACTACGACCCTTATTATGTTTCGCCTTTTTGGTTAGTGCCGTTGTTTTTGTGGTAGCATAGAAGGGGATTGCCACAAAGACGCTAAGTAGCACTAAGAAAAAAAATAAGGTTGCAAATTGCTTCATTAATTTCTTTGCTTTCCTTTCGTGCTACTTTGGATATTCGAGTCTTTGTGGCTAATTTACTATGCAAACCCACCATTAATAACCAATTTCGTTAATAAATATAAATTATTCCTTCTTAGGCTGTGTATCTTGACTATACCTTTGTAACTTGCATTTTTTACAGTATCGGCTAGCAGTTAGCTTGGTTGTAAAATCAATTCCTTATATTAAATGGCTTTACCTTATCTCGTCAAGCATATCTACAACAATGGTTCCGAGGAAGTAATCCGTCGTGGAAAAAAAATCTATTCGTCTGGGCATGTGGACCTTATGGAGTACGACGAATTAATGTCATCTATCACCTTCAGAGTGAAAGATGACAACTACTCCATCTATTACAAAGTGTACATAACGCATTTTAAAGACCCAGCTACACTAAAACTGCGCTGCACCTGCCCATACAACCTTAGCGAGATATGCAGGCACAAAGCAGGGGCTTTGTTTACCCTGCAAGACCTGATGGACAGGAACATGTTGGGCGAAAGGGAACTGATATATGACCAGAAGCACACGGTCGTAAAAATGAAGCAGCTAGACTTGAAAGTGATACGGATGCTTTCAAGCCCAGAAACATTTACAGCAGCAGAAGTTTTTATTGCTGGTGGCAACAAAGCCAAAATAGCTAGCGCTAAAGAAGAGCGGGTGGTAGCAGAAGTGGCAATAGATGGCACTACGTTTAAACTAATCATCCAAAAAAACGAAGAACGGAATTTTGATACCAGTTGCACTTGCAGCAGCGATACTAAGCACCCCTTGTGCGTACACAAGACCATCGTGTTCATGCAATTGCTAAAAGCAAAAGGTGCTAATTATTTTGACACGATACGTAATTGGGATGCCGTAAAAAATAAATTATTGAGCCTATATGGCTATTCGCTAAGCGATGATTTAAAAGGGAAGTTTGAATTTACCTATACCGAAGGCAAGCCTTTTTTAAGGGTGCTGGACAGTTCTATACAAAAAATAGCAGCCACCGTGGGGCCAGTTGACATCATAAAGCCCAAGCCAGTATTAGCAGTAGAACAAAAGCTACAACACCAAGAAGCCTACGAATCTGTTGCGGTAGCATCGCCTGCCATGCAAAAAGCGGCTTTTAAACTAGGGCTGGTAGTAACCACCAACCAACAGCAATACCCATATATAACAATAGAGGCGGTACAGGCAGAAACGGACGATGATTTTTCTAAATATACAGGGAAAATAGAAAAGATAGATCTGAACAAATTCATTAATACAGAAGTGTTTAATGAAGACGATAAAATAATGGTGCAGCAGTTGCGCAAGCTGATGGGCATAGAGGTAAACAAATACCTTAACCGCAACTCGCCCTTCACGGGCGTTTGGGAAAACATTATACAGCAAGACAATGACGAGTTGCCCGAGGAAACCCGCAACATCATCAATGAATACCTGCACCCCAAGTACAAGAAATTGCTAGGTGAGCTGGCAGGCAGCAACTTCCTATTTTACCTGCCCGCAGGCAAGCCATTTATCACAGCCAACCTGCAGCAGGCTGAATTTTCGGCCACGTTTATTTCCCCGGCTTTTACCATTTATTATGAAAATGGCACTTATACCATAGAATGCTATGTGAAACTGCCTTTGGCAGAGCTGGACATACAAGAAAACGAATGTTCTAGTCCACTGCTTTTCCAATACCACAACCAATTTTTCACTTGGGAAAACAGTGAAGACGTAGCGGTGGCAAGCAAGTTTTTGCCAACTGGCAAAATGGTAATACAAGAACGGGCCTGGGCTACCAAGCTTCAGGATTTTGTGCTGCCACTAAGCAAAACTTATAATGTAAATTTTGGCAACCTTGAAAAAGAGGAGATAAAAGATGTATTGCCCGATTGCAAGATATTGCTGAAAGAAAAAGGCGATTATTTAGTATTAGAACCCATATTTAGCTACAAGGGTTATGAAATAAGGCATTCGGACAAAGAAAAAATAATATTGCCTGTAGCAGAAAAACTATTGGTGATACAGCGGAACATAGAAGCTGAAAATGCTTTTGTAAAACGCATAGAAAACCTGCACTCCAACTTTATAAAGCCTGCAGACACCAACAACCTTGCACTGAAAGGCGTGGATGTATTGAAAGACAACTGGTTCTTTCTATTTATTGATGCCGTGAAAGACATGAGCGTAACCATTTATGGTTTCGATGCGCTGAAACATTTCCGGTTCAACACTGCAAAGCCTTCCACCAAAATATTCATCAGCAGCAACACCGATTGGTTTGATGCCAAGATAGAAATAAGCTTTGGCAACCAGCAGGTAACGGTTGACGATATTAAAAAAGCACTGATGAGCAAGCAGCAATATGTGCAGCTTGCAGATGGCTCGTTGGGTATTTTGCCAGAGGAATGGTTGAAAAAATACTCGTTGCTGTTCAGGGTAGGCGAAGGCAAATCGACCAACATCAAGCTAAGTCGCTATCATTTTAGCGTGATAGAAGAACTGTACAACGAAAGGAACGAGGAAGAATTATTCTTTGAGCTCGAAGAAAAATACGAGAACCTAAAAGAAAACTTTGCGATAAAAGATATTGAAGCACCAGCCCATTTAAAGCCTATTTTAAGGCCTTATCAGGAAAGTGGCTTCCGCTGGCTGAATTATTTGCGCGAAGTGAACTGGGGCGGCATATTGGCCGATGACATGGGGCTTGGCAAAACAATACAGGCACTTAGCTATATCTATCATTTAAAGCAAGAACTAGGCACGCTGAAAGCATTGGTGGTTTGCCCTACCACACTGATGTACAACTGGCAGAATGAAATAATAAAGTTTACGCCAACGCTTACCTTTTATATTCACCATGGTGGTAGTCGCCTTAGGGAGAGCTTGCAGCAAGACCATATAGACGTGATTATTACCACGTATGGCACGCTGCGAAGCGATATAAAACAATTTGTGGACCTTAACCTAGACTATGTGGTGCTAGATGAAAGCCAGGCCATTAAAAACCCAAGCAGCAAAGTAGCAAAAGCGGCTTGCCTGCTAAGGGCGAAAAACCGCCTCTGCCTAAGCGGTACGCCATTGCAGAACAATACATTCGACATATTTGCCCAGATGAACTTCCTGAACCCCGGCATGTTGGGCAGCGTGGAGTTCTTTAAACAAGAATTTGCGATACCCATTGACAAGTTTGGCGAAAAGGAACAAAAAGAACATCTACGCAGGTTGCTGTATCCTTTTATTTTAAGGAGGACTAAGGAACAAGTGGCCAAAGACTTGCCCGAGAAACAGGAAATGGTATTGTTCTGCGAAATGGGCAGCGAGCAGCGCAAAATATACGATGCTTTCCGTAATGACTTTAGGGACAAAATATTGGGCGTGGTTGATTCACAAGGGGTTGGCAAATCGCAATTGACCATATTGCAAGGGTTGATGAAGCTGCGCCAAATTTGCGACAGCCCCTATATCATGAACGAGTCGGAACGCTACCCAAATGTGTCTGTAAAGCTGGAAGAAATAGGCCGCGAAATAACTGAAAACATTAGCAACCACAAAGCCCTTGTGTTCTCCCAATTCTTGGGAATGCTGGCTTTGATAAAAGAGAAACTGCGTGATTTAGGCGTGCCTTTTGAATATTTTGATGGCAGCACCACGGCCATAGAAAGGGAAAGGGCTATACAAAATTTCCAGAACAACGATACTTGCCGTGTTTTCCTAATTTCTTTAAAAGCAGGTGGCGTGGGGCTGAACCTTACTGCTGCCGACTATGTATATATAGTGGACCCTTGGTGGAACCCTGCCGTGGAGCAGCAAGCCATTGACCGTACGCATCGCATAGGACAAACCAAAAACGTATTTGCTTACCGGATGATTTGTACAGATACAGTAGAAGACAAAATATTAAAACTACAAGAACGCAAGCGAGCGCTAGCACGTGACCTCATAACCGATGATGAAGGTTTTGTAAAAAGCCTCAGCCGGGAAGATGTGGAGTATTTGTTTTCGTAGGGGATTTATCGAAGGGGCTGGTTTTTCCAGCCTCTTTTTTATTTTTAAATTATTGGCTATTCCTATCTTTAATCTACTCCCACCCCCATTTCTTTAAATGTTTTAAGGAATAACAACTTTGCATCCAGCACACTCCAGTTAGAAGCACCACCAAGGTACAAGCCATATTTTTTAAACTCAGCGATTAATGGTTCTGTATTGCCTTCCTGAAAAGCAATCCGCTCTAGTTCCATTGCCTTGCTTTCGTATTTATTAATAAGGGCTTGGGTACGGGCAGATTGGTTCAGCCCAAACTTAGCTGCAATGGCATGCCTGATGCGTTTAAAAACAGGATGCAATGTTTTTTCAACAGGTTTTATAAAGTCACCCAAGTAGGCTTTGCTTGCATTATGCAATAATGCTTCCAGCAAATGCCGGCCTTTTTTAGTAGGCTGGCTGCTTTCAATCATTTTTGCAACCAATACACTATGTTGTGCAAAAGAATAAAAGTGGGAAGTATGCCCGCCAAACAAGCATTTTTTGCTAAGGCTATTGGCTATATCTTCTATATTAATCATTTCCCGGGTGGGATTGTCCAAGTTTATAACCCTGCCAGAAGCAGTATTAAAAATGGACTGATAAAATTGCTGCCTAGGGTTCAATACGTTTGTTATTGCGTTCATAAACGTTTGCTTTAGATTCTATTTACCAATAATACAAATCCCGAACCAAAATGCAAATCAAGTCGTATATTTTTAAACTACATATTTTTTTAAAATTGATTTACTTAATTATTCATTTAATAATTAAACAATAATGCAACAAAAGACCCTGCTTTTTTATTTTTATTTCATTTAAGTTCAAAAAATGTAAAAACTAAAAGATGAAATACTTTTAGTTTTTAGTTAAACCTTTGCTATTCCACTTCCAGTTGCCTGATGTCTTTTATCAATTGTTCCATGTCAAAAGGCAAAGTGCCGTTGTAAATGCCCCTTATGCGCAATTGCTTGTCAACCAGCAACACATTCTCTGTGTGCAAAAAATCATCGCTCCCTTTTGCTTGCCCAAGCGTTTTTTCTGCGAAATAAGATTGGCTACCACAACTGCAAGCAACAAGAAGAAGAAGAATTTTATTATGACTGTTTTAAGGTTATAATTGATTTGACGGCTTTTGGGGGACAAACTTTTGGTGGTGCTAACTTTTTAGCCATATTGATAGTTCATTTTTTTTGCCAGGGCATCTGCAAGTTTCATGGCTTCTACTGTGCCTGATTCAAGTTTTATTTTTATTGCTTTAGGTGTTGCTTTTTTTAATTGCGGTAGGGCTAATACGTGCCTCTTTTTTTTTGCTGTTCTTTCATGCCTTTTTTTTGTAAAGATAATAACTAAAACAAAAAAAGCCACCCATCAGCTATTACGCTAATGGATGGCTTTCTTTATAAATATTGTAAATATTATACCAACACAGCACCTTCAACCAAAACAGTTACTTTGTTGTCCAATACTTCTACAAATCCGCTTTGTATGGTATAGGTTTCAAAACTTGTTTTGTCTTTCAATATTTTAAGGTTGCCTTTAGATAATGCGCTTACCAAAGGGGCGTGCTTGTTCAATACCTCGAACAAACCATCAATACCCGGAAGCTGCACGCCGTAAACAGTACCGCTATATATTTTCTTTTCTGGTGTTAATATTTCTAAAGTCATACCCCTATCCCCTAAAGGGGAATTTTAATTTTAATTCAATGATTTGATTCAACACGCGTTCCCTTCCCCCTTTAGGGGATGGGGGCTACGCTTGCGCCATCATTTTCTTGCCTTTCTCAATAGCATCTTCCAACGTACCTACCAAGTTAAAAGCCGCTTCTGGGTATTCGTCAACCTCGCCATCTAATATTGCATTGAATGAACGGATGGTATCTTCAATACTTACAAATACGCCTTTCAAACCAGTGAACTGCTCAGCTACGTGGAAAGGCTGGCTTAGGAAACGTTGTACCTTCCTTGCACGAGATACAGTTGTTTTATCTTCATCGCTCAACTCGTCCATACCTAGGATAGCGATGATATCTTGCAATTCCTTATAACGTTGTAAAATCAATTTTACACGGTTGGCCGTGTCGTAGTGTTCGTTGCCAACGATAGCAGCAGTAAGGATACGTGAAGTAGAATCCAAAGGATCCACAGCAGGATAGATACCCAAATCTGCAATTTTACGGCTTAGTACCGTAGTTGCATCCAAGTGGGCAAATGTTGTAGCCGGAGCCGGATCGGTCAAGTCATCCGCGGGTACATATACCGCTTGTACAGAGGTAATAGAACCGTTTTTGGTAGAAGTGATACGCTCTTGCATCAGACCCATTTCAGTAGCCAATGTTGGTTGGTAACCCACCGCAGATGGCATACGACCTAGCAAAGCCGATACCTCAGAACCTGCCTGTGTGAAACGGAAGATATTATCAACGAAGAAAAGGATATCCTTTCCTTTGCCTGTGCCATCACCATCACGGAAATATTCAGCAACCGTTAAACCACTTAGGGCAACCCTTGCACGGGCACCTGGCGGTTCGTTCATTTGTCCGAATACGAAAGTAGCCTTGCTTTCTTTCAATCCTTCCAAATCTACTTTGCTCAAATCCCATCCGCCTTCTTCCATGCTATGTTTAAAATTGTCACCATAGTTCATGATGCCAGCTTCAATCATTTCACGCAATAGGTCATTTCCTTCACGGGTACGTTCGCCCACGCCTGCAAATACAGACAAGCCACCGTAACCTTTAGCGATATTGTTAATCAATTCTTGGATCAATACAGTTTTACCTACACCCGCACCACCAAACAAACCGATTTTACCACCTTTTGCATAAGGCTCAATCAGGTCAATTACTTTGATACCGGTAAATAGTATTTCAGTAGCAGTGCTCAAATCCTCAAACTTTGGTGGTTTGTTGTGGATAGGGCGGCCACCTACTTTGCTCAATTGTGGTAAACCATCAATGGCATCGCCTGTAACGTTGAACAAACGGCCGTTGATGCCTTCACCTACTGGCATAGCAATAGGGATACCTGTATCTACTACTGCCATCCCACGCACAAGACCTTCGGTACCTTCCATCGCAATGGTACGCACACTGTCTTCACCAAGGTGTTGTTGTACTTCCAAAATTAGTTTATCGCCATTGTCTTTGGTTATTTCCAAAGCGTTGTAAATATCTGGCAATACATTGTCATTGGGGAAGTGTACGTCCACTACTGCGCCAATGATTTGTTTGATCTTACCTACAGAAGCCATAATACAGTAAGTGTTTTAAAATTTATGAAGATAAAAAGTGAATTATTACAAGCTTTTGTTAATGTGCTTCCACAATTCGGCTGCAAAAGTAAGGGTATGCTGTTAATAAGCAAATTGAAAAATAAAAAAAAGGATGGAAAGGAAAGGGAAAGGGACGTAAGACAAAGGGGGGAGGGAGGCAAGGAGGCATTAGGTAAAGGGGCAGGGAGGGGTAGATTGCAACTTTTGAGTAAAACAGTATAGTACGGGATAGTTGAGCAAAAAACACTGTTAATTTTACGCTGTGCTATTATGAATATTAACGGTTGCCACTAATAGAAAGTTTTCTTGGAGGTATGCTTGCCAGCCAATTTAAAAGATTTGGTTTTGCAAGATTTGCCAGTTCAAGTTGTAGTTTTGATGGGTAGAGATTTTTTAATAATTATGGAACATCAGCATACCAATCATTTAATAAACGAAACAAGCCCTTATTTGCTGCAACATGCCCACAACCCGGTGGAATGGTACCCTTGGGGCGAGGAGGCGCTGCGCAAAGCTAAAACTGAAGGAAAGCCTATTTTGGTAAGCATTGGCTATGCTGCTTGCCATTGGTGCCATGTGATGGAGCGGGAAAGCTTTGAAGACGAGCGCACCGCTGAGATAATGAACAAGTACTTCGTCAACATAAAAATAGACAGGGAAGAGCGGCCTGACCTAGACCATATATACATGGACTCAGTGCAGGCAATGTCTGGCAGTGGGGGGTGGCCATTGAATGTTTTTTTAACCCCAGATAAGAAACCTTTTTTTGGCGGCACCTATTTCCCGCCAGTAAGGGCTTATAATAGGAGCAGCTGGAAAGAGGTGCTGATGAACATACAGCAATTGTTTGCTGAAAAAAGAGACGAGGTAGAGGAGCAAGCAGAAAAGCTTACCGGGCATTTGCTAGATGCAAATGGTTTTGGCTTATCGGCACCATCGGAAGTAAAAGATGTGTTTTTTTCGCAAGAAAACCTGCAATTGATTGCAGGAAACCTTTTGAAACAAGCAGACACAGTAAAAGGCGGTTTTGGCAAAGCTCCAAAGTTCCCCCAGACATTTACTATACAATATTTACTAAGGCACTATCATTTTACAAAAGATGAGAATGCTTTGAAACAGGCTCTGCTGAGCTTGGACAAAATGATTTGTGGGGGTATATACGACCAGCTAGGCGGTGGATTTGCACGGTATAGCACAGACAATGAATGGCTTGCCCCCCATTTCGAGAAAATGCTGTACGACAATGCTTTGCTGATAAACGTATTGGCAGAAGCGTATCAAATAACAGAAAGCCTAGTGTACGCAAATGCCATAAGGCAAACACTAGGTTTTATAGAAAGGGAGATGCAAAGCCAAGATGGGGGCTTTTATAGTGCCTTGGATGCTGACAGCGAAGGGGTGGAAGGGAAGTTTTATGTTTGGGGCAAAGAGGAGGTTGAAAAAATACTTGGAAAAGAGGAAAGCAAGGTTTTTTGTGCTTATTACGATGTTACAGAAAGCGGGAATTGGGAAAATAGCAACATATTGTGGGTGCAAAAAAACGCCAAGGACTTTGCAGCAGAAAATGGCATTGAAGAAGAAAGGCTGCATTTTTTGTTAAAAAATGCCTCAGCATTGCTGCTAATGCAGCGAAACAAGCGGGTAAGGCCACAATTGGATGACAAAATACTGCTAGGCTGGAATGCTTTGATGATAACTGCCTATTGCAAAGCATATGCAGCACTTGGGGAAATACAGTATAAGGAGAAGGCCGTGAGGGCGATTGCATTTGTAGAGGAAAAGTTAAAAAATACAGATGGCAGTTATTGGCATACTTACAAAGCGGGCAAAGCAAAAATCAATGCATTCCTAGATGACTATGCATATTTGATACAAGCATATATTCATTTGCAGGAAATAAGCGGCAACTCCCTATATTTGGAACATGCAAGGGAATTAACGCAGTTTGTAACGCTTTATTTCAGCGAGGAAGGCACTGGCTATTTTTACTATACCCATCTTCATCAGGAAGATGTGATAGTAAGGAAAAAAGAAGTTTATGATGGTGCTGTGCCGTCTGGCAATGCAATAATGGCTGGCAACCTGCATTACTTATCAATTATTTTCGACGAAAATAGCTGGGGAGAAAGGTCATTGCAAATGATACACTCATTAGAAACGGCCATTGTACGCTACCCTACATCGTTTGGTATTTGGGCTTGTGCAATGCAAAACATTGGCAATGGCACAAAGGAAATTGTATTAACAGGGCATCAAATCTTAAAAGATTTGCCAAAAATGTTAAAAAAGTACATTCCTAATAAAATATTACAAACGGCAAATAAAGAAATGGGAAATTATCCTTTACTTGCGTGCAAAATGGTTGTTGCCGATAGCACGTTCTATCTTTGCGAAAACTATTCATGCTCAAGAGAAGTACACGATATTGATGTTTTTTTAGGGTTTTTATAGGAAAAAAATAAGTATCACATTGTAAAATGTATTATTTTGCACGAAGAGATTGAAATGTGTAAAATATAAATGATTGATGATTTGTTTATAAAAAAGTTTAAGTGGGCTTAAATGCTTTGTTCTTTATTAGGAAGATTAATAATTTTAAACTTGATTTAAATTTCGGGGTAAACTATATATTTGCGATACTTAGTAATTATTTTTTATGATTAAAAATTATTTGTTTTTTATTACTATAACTACTGTACTTGCTTTTGGCTTTGCGGGTTGTAAGGGTAAAAGTGGCTCATCTAAAAAAGGCGGGGTGATAGATGATGGCCAAGTGCATGGCATTGCACCTAGCGCAAAGATGAGCATGACTATGCCTTTGGGCATGGTGTATGTGCCGCCTGGGACTTTTCACATGGGGCCAAGCGATGAAGATATTAATTATACCTTCACTTCAAGGAACAGGGAGGTGTCTATACCAGGTTTTTGGATGGATGCAACAGAATTGACTAATAACAAATACCGCCAGTTTGTTAATTGGGTTAGGGATTCTTGCGTTGCCGTAATGCTAGGTGCGCCATATTATGATACATCTGTTCATTGGAACCAAATAAAAAATATAAAATACGAAGACCCTAAATTCAGGGATCAGTTGGCAGGTGCTGGTTACTTCATTAAAGTAGATGCACAAAGCACAAAGCCTTTTTTCAACCCTGAAAAATTGATTTATTTTTATTCTCAGATGAAGCCAGAGGCTGCCTATGCTGAAAATAGGGAGGCTTTCAAGAAAAACCCATTATCATTTGTAGATCCTCATAAAGTGGCTATTTACCCAGACACTACAGTGTGGATGAATTCTTTTGCTTACTCCTACAATGAGCCAATGACTAAGCGTTATTTTGCTCACCCTTCTTTTGGCAATTATCCTGTTGTTGGGGTGAACTGGAAACAGGCTGTTGCGTTTTGTAATTGGAGGACTAAGTATTTGAATACTTATCTCGAAAAAAAGAAAATGGCTGTTGAAAGTGATTTCAGGTTGCCAAGTGAAGCAGAGTGGGAATACGCAGCACGTGGTGGTAGGTCAAATTCTATGTATCCTTGGGGTAATTATTATTTAAGAAACAAAAAAGGATGTTTACTTGCAAACTTTAAACCAGGACGGGGTAACTATGCAGAAGATGGTGGTTTTTACACAGTACGGGTAGATGCCTATTGGCCTAATGGGTTTGGCTTGTTTAATATGGCTGGAAATGTTGCTGAATGGACCGGATCTTATTTTAATGAAAGTTCTTACAACTTTATGCACGATATGAGCCCTGATGTGCGCTATGATGCAAAAGATTCTGATCCGCCACGAATGAAAAGAAAAGTGGTAAGGGGTGGTAGCTGGAAAGATGTAGGGTTTTATTTGCAAACAAGTACTAGAAGCTATGAATATCAAGATACAGCAAAATCGTACATAGGTTTCCGTTGCGTTATTGATTTAGTGCCAAGGGGCAGATAATTTCATTTCTATTTTTAAGTATTTATCGTTTATAAAAACAAACAATTTAAACAAACAACAAAAATTAAGTATCATGTCAGCAGGAATTTCTCCATTGGGTAACAGGCTTTTAAATGTTTTCGTATGTGTGGGTGCAGCAATCGTAATTATTGGTGCCCTTTTCAAAATTCAGCACTATGAAGGTTCTGATATCATTTTGCCAATTGGCTTAGGTACAGAAGCTTTAATATTTCTAGTTTACGCTATCTTACCGCCACCCGATGCTGGACATGCAGTTGCACCAGTTGAACAAGTTAAAGGCAACCCTGCTTTAAAAACAATGGAGAAAATGCTTTCTGAAGCAGACATCACTCCAACTAATCTTTCCAAATTGAGCGATGGCTTTAAAAAATTAGGTACTACTGTAAGTAATATGGGCGAAATCAGCGATGTTGTAAAATCAACTGGCGACTTTAGTGCAAAAACTAAATTGGCTGCTGACTCCTTAGGTGCAATTTCTGGTGCTGCAAATACTGCAACTGCTTCTTTGTCTTCTTTTAATGGTGCTGCTGAAAGTACCAAGCAATTCCACGGTCAAATACAAACCTTGACTAAAAATCTTGCTTCTGTAAATACTATATATGAATTAGAACTGCAAGAAAGCAACAATCACTTGAAAGCAATCAATCAATTCTATGGAAAATTAGAGCAAGTGGCTGCCGCAATGCAAAGCAGTGCTGTAGATGCTGTAAAAGCAAAAGAACAAATTTCGGCTTTGGCTAATAACTTGAGTAAATTGAACCAAGTGTATGGCAACATGCTTACGGCTATGCAAGGGCGCTAGTCTTAAATTCATAATTTGAACGATTAAAGGAAACAAAAATTAATAAATAATTAAGTATGTCATTACCTAAAGAACCTAGGCAAAAGATGATAAACGTGATGTATTTGGTGCTAACTGCATTGTTAGCATTGAATGTATCTGCCGAAATCTTGAATGCATTTAAAACGGTAAATAATAGTTTGTTAACTTCTAATGGAATAACGGACAAAAAAAATCAAACGCTTTTCACATCTTTTGAAGAGATGTTGAAAGATCCTAGAACAAAGGATTCAGCAGCAGTATGGGCACCAAAAGCGTTGAAGGCAAAAGAGTTAGCAGAAGGTCTTTCAACTTACTTAGATGGAATAAAGGCTGAATTGATAAAAAAGTCTAAGCCTAAAGTTGTTGATGGCAAAAATGTTTATAGCTATGATAATTTGGATGCAGCAACTAAATATTTTGTTGAAGGTCCGGAAGCAAAAAAACGTGGTGAAGAATTATTGCAAAAGTTGACTGAGTATAAGGAACAATTACTTGCAATAGATCCAGTAATTAGGGCAGAAGTAGAAGCTAATCTTCCATTAGATTTGACTATACCAGAAACTAGCAGCAAAGTAAAAGGAGATTGGGCATACAGTTATTTCCATATGACACCTACTGTAGCGGCTGTAACTATTTTGAGTAAATTTCAAAATGACGTAAAGAATAGTGAAGCTGAAGTTGTAGAGGCATGCCATAAAAAAATTGGGGCAGTTAAAATTGTATTTGACAAATTCCAAGCTATAGCTAGTCAAAGTTCTGAATATTTAATGCCAGATCAAGAGTTGACAATTACTGGTGGCGTTGGGGCTTTCAGTAGTGCTGCAAAGCCTATTGTTTCCATTGATGGTTCTAGTATTGCTCTAAACGCAGACGGGGTTGCGGAATATAAAACTAAAGTTGGAGGTCCAGGTTCTTACTCAAAAAATGTTACTATCAATTTTCTAAAACCAAACGGTGAAAAAGGTACTTTGACTAAAGAGATAAAGTACACTGTGGGTTCACCAACTGGTGCTAGTGTAAGTGCAGATGCCACTAAGGTTTTTTATGTAGGATTGAAAAATCCAATTACGGTGTCTGGTGGTACTGCGGGAGCTGAAAAAACACATGTTTCTATCAGTAATGGCTCTATTGCTCCTGGTGATGGTGCGGGTAAATATGACGTTACCGTTACCAGTGGTACAGAAGCTATTGTTACTGTTAATGTTGATGGCGGTGCAAGTACACCTTTTAAATTTAGGGTAAAACAAATTCCTGATCCTGTTGCTATGATTGGGTCCAGTAAAGGTGGTAAAATGGCTGCAAATGAATTTAAGGCTCAGCTGGGTGTTAGGGCTGAATTAGAAAATTTTATATTTGAAGGTGTTAAATATAAGGTTGTTAATTATCAAGTGATTGCCACTGGCAAAGGGTTTAGTGAAAATCCTGGTATTGCACAGAATAATGGTGCCGAGTTTGGTTCTGAAGCAAGAGGTGTAATTGATAGATGTGTAAAGGGTACGGCTGTGTTTATTGACAATATTAAGGCTGTAGGACCCGATGGGCGTACTAGGTCTTTGCCTACAATTGCATTTAATTTAAATTAATAGTATGAAGAAGTTTCTTTTAGTATTGTCTTTGGTATGGTTATCTTCTGTAAGCTTTAATAATATGTTATATGCACAGAAGGGCAAAAAAAAGCCTGTTAGGGCTGCTGCGGCTACCCGTAGTTCAAAAAAGCCTAAAAAAGGTGTTACAAGTAATTCCCAAGATAGTCAACCCAAAGCACCTGAAACTAGTAATACTGGTTCTAATATACCACTTGAAATTGCTTCTAATAAAGGCTCTGGTGGGGGTATAAATGATTCAGCAAAAGTTTCTTTGCGTAATGATAATGCAATAGAACGCAATTTGGTAAAGGATAGGGCTCCTTTAACCTACAAAAAAATTAGGGAAGATGATGCAGTTTACAAGCAAAGGATTTGGAGGGAAATAGACACAAGGGAAAAAATTAATCTCCCATTCAGATATTCCCTAATAGAGAATAATGGTAGTCAAAGGTTTATTTCTATCCTTATTAATGCCATTAAATCTGGTGTTGTTGCTTTTGATGCAAATTTTGATGATAGGTTCACCACCCCTTTAACTACAGAGCAAGCTTTGGCTAAGTTTTCTGGCGGTCAAAAAGCTGATACTATTGATATAAAGGATATGGAGGGCAATGTTATTAAACGTAAAGTTGTAAACAAAGAACCTGATTTAGACTCTATTTATAAATATGTAATAAAAGAAGAGGTTGTGTTTGATAAAGAATCTTCTAGGCTATTTACTAGAATTTTGGGTATTGCCCCGATGATGCCACTAACAACTTCTGAAGGTACTTCTTTAGGGCAAATGGTTAAATTATTTTGGTTATATTACCCTGATTTAAGGGAAACATTAGCTAAATATGAAGTTTACAATCCAAAAAACTTTGGGGCAAGGATGAGTTGGGAAGACTTATTTGAACAAAGGATGTTTGGTAGTTATATAACAAAAACAACTATGGACAATCCATTCGACCAAAGTTTGAAAGAAAAATATGGCAAAAATTCTTTGTTTGTATTGCTGGAAGGCGAAGCAATAAAGGAAAAGATTTTTAATTACGAGCAAGATTTGTGGTCTTATTAACTTATATAAGTATCTTTCCTAAACAAAAAGATACTTATTTTTTTTAATTATTATTTTTATTGCTTATCATTTTTGTATCTAATTTCTTGAAAATTAATTAAAGTAAATCATGGCTGAGATTAAAGCAACAGGAGTAAAGCCTACTTCATCCACACAAGTTAAAAAAAGTAGTAACATTATCGCATCAATTGCGCCACTGGTTTGTATTTTAATGGGTTATATTATTTGGCGTTTTGTTATTGGTAGTGCTAGTAATTTCACCAAGCCCGATCCAAGTGGTGGTTTTTGGCCTAACCATGAAGGGCCTATCGGAAGTTTTTCTAAAATGTACCTAGGTGGTATCATTGTTCCTATTTTGATTGGTTGTTTCCTTACTGTTTTAACCTTTGTTATTGAAAGGTTATTGACAGTTATTAAGGCTGCTGGGACAGGCAATATTGCCGAGTTTATACGCAAAGTGCAGTTCCATTTAGCCAACAAAGAAATTGACAAAGCAATAGCTGAGTGCGACAAGCAAAAAGGTGCAGTAGGCAACGTCATGAAAGGGGGCTTGCATAAATACAAGGACATGATTAGCAACACTGAATTAACTACGGAGCAAAAAGTATTAAATATCCAAAAAGAAGTAGAAGAAGCTACTGCACTGGAATTGCCTATGCTTGAAAAGAATTTGGTGTTCTTGTCCACAATTGCTTCGGTAGCAACGTTGCTTGGTTTGCTAGGTACAGTGTTAGGTATGATACGTTCATTCTCTGCATTAGGTGATAGTGGTGGGGGTGAGGCTGCTCAAAAGCTATCGCAAGGTATATCCGAAGCTTTATACAACACCGCTTTAGGTATCGGTACCTCTGCAATAGCCATTATTACTTATAATGTATTTACTACTCGTATCGATGCAATTACCTATGGTATAGATGAATCTGGTTTTACACTTACACAAAGTTTTGCAGCTAATTATAAATAAGTGTAAATTATTTATGGAATTTTGTACTACTTGAATCTTAAGGATAGGTACAAAAAAAAATGATTCTTCGTATTTTGTGCAAGGGTTTAATCGTCAGAATTAATAAAATCATTTTAATCATTGGTATAAATAAAGTTGAGAAAATGTCTAGACCTAAATTACCAAGAAAAAGTACTTCAATTGATATGACGGCAATGTGCGATGTCGCTTTTCTTTTGTTAAGTTTTTTCATTTTAACAACAAAGTTTAAGCCTTCTGAAGCTATTACTGTTGTTACGCCTAGTTCTGTTGCATCTAAAGTAGCACCAGACAAAGATTTGGTTTTAATAACTATAGATAAAGATGGGAAAGTTTTTCTTTCAATGGATGATGAATCTAAGAAAGAATATATTGCTACAACTTTGAATACAACCAAGAACCTCAATTTGGATGTGAAGAAGTTTGCAAAAGCCAATTTTTATGGCGCTCCTTTTACACAGATGAGTTCTTTTTTAGCAATTCCAGAGGAGGGTCGTAAAGGGAATCTACTGCCAGGCATACCATGTAAAGATAGCATTAATAATGAATTGACTGAATGGTTGCGTATTGTTAATGATGCTTACAGAGGTCAAAAAATGAATTTGTTATTAAAAGGTGACAATATGTCGAAATACCCAGCATTTCAAAATGTGCTTGTTGCTTTTAAGAAAAATGATTTTTTAAAATTCCAAATGGTTACTAATCCTGAAAGTGTACCATTGGGAACTGATTTGGCAAAGTTGAACGAATTTGCTAAAACTGGTCAGTCTTCAAAAGAAGAGTAATCTTTTAGCTATTTGATCTTAGTAAAATATTTTTTCAGCATAACCTAAATTTTTTGTTATGGCAGAGATGGATACCTCGGGTGGTGGCCATAAAAAAGGCCCAGGAGTAAAAAAAAGTAAAAAGCTCTCTACTAGGATAGATTTGACACCGATGGTTGATTTGGGCTTTCTCCTAATAACTTTTTTTATCTTTACTACAACTATGAGCCAGCCTACGGCTTTCAAGTTGAATTTGCCTAAAGATACAGACAAGCCTCAAGATGAAACAAAAATTAAAGAGACTGGTGCCTTAACTATTTTGTTAGGAAAAGATAATCATGTTTTTTATTATGAAAGCACATTGGATCCTGCAGGAAAGAATTTTCTTTCATCATCATTCAAAGACATACGCAATGTAATAATTGCAAAAAAAAGAAGTACTCCGGATAAAGATTTTTTCGTTGTAATAAAGCCTAATGAGGAATGTACTTACAGGAATGTCATTGATTTACTAGATGAGATGGCAATTAATGTTGTAAAAAGGTACGCCCTTGTTGATATTTCTGTTGGTGAAAATCAATTAGTAAAAGCTACGGAAGCTGCTAGTAAATAAGTTAATTTTTTTGAATTTTATACCTCTGGAATTTAAGTTTTATTGTATTTAAGCAGTTTGTAAAATGGAAGTTAATAAAATATTATCAGCTGATATACTTGATATTATCTTTGATGGTAAGAACAAGGAATATGGTGCTTATGAACTGAGAAAGTCATACAATAAGCGTATAACATATGCAATGCTAACTACAATTGCTATTATATTGCTTATTTTTATAGGGTCTATTTTGGCTAGTTCTTTCAAGAAAAACACCAAAAATGAAATTATTGTTCAAGATGTTTCATTAGAGGATGTAAAGAAAGATGAAAAAAAACCAGAGCCACCACCACCGCCGCCACCCCCTAAGCAAGAGCCACCGAAGGTTGAAATTACGAAGTTTACACCACCTAAGATAGTAAAGGATGAAGAGGTTAAAGAACCACCTCCAGAGGTAGCTAAAATGGAAGATACCAAAATTGGTACTATTAACCAAGAAGGTGCAAAAGACGAAGGTGTTGTAGCCCCACCTGTTGAAAGCAAAGGAACTGGTGTCGTAGAAGCTCCTAAACAGGAAGAGGATTATGATAAAGTATTTACTTCTGTTCAAATTGTTGCAGAATTTCCTGGTGGGCAGGCAGCTTGGGTAAAGTACTTACAGAAGAATTTAAACAACAATCTTCCAGCAGATAATTCTGCACCTCCGGGAAAATATACTGTTGTGGTATCATTTATTGTTGACAAGAATGGTAATATAAGTGACGTAGTAGCAGAAAATGACCCTAAATATGGCACTGCTGAAGAAGCTGTAAGAGTTATTAAAAAAGGTCCAGCCTGGAAACCAGCTGTTCAAAACGGTAGGAATGTTACTTACCGTGCAAGACAGGCAATTACTTTTATGGTTGCTGATGAATAAATAAGCTTATAAAATTCTATAGCAAAAGAGCTTTCTCTAAGGAGAAGGCTCTTTTATTTTTAAATTACTTATAATGCAGGATAAGTTAGGTGGGTGGGAGGATACAATTGTAGCACTTGCTACGCCACAGGGTATAGGAGCCATTGGCGTAATACGCATAAGTGGGACAAAGGCAATTTCAATTGTAAATGCAATGTTCCTGTCAAAAGAATTGGGCAACCAGCCTTCGCACACTTTGCATGTGGGGTTGCTAAGGAATGGGAAAGATGTGCTAGACGAGGTGGTAATTGGAATATTCAAGAATCCATCTTCATACACAGGAGAAGATATTATTGAAATTAGCTGCCATGGGTCACCTTTTGTTCAAAGAAAAGTATTAGATGCTTTGGTTCAAAACGGCTGTCGGCTGGCAAAACCTGGTGAATTTACACAAAGAGCTTTTTTGAATGGAAAACTAGATTTGACGCAGGCCGAAGCTGTAGCTGACCTTATTGCAAGCAATACAGATGCAAGTAGGGATACGGCTATAAAAAGCATGAGAGGAGGTTTTTCTAAAACCTTGAGTGGGTTGCGGGAAAAGTTAATTCGCTTTTCTGCTATGATAGAGTTGGAACTTGATTTTGCCCAAGAAGATGTAGAATTTGCTGACAGGTTACAATTGCAAGAATTAATTGCTACACTTTTATTTAGTACTAACCAATTACTAGAATCTTTCCATTTTGGTAATGCAATTAAAAATGGGGTACAAGTAGCTATTATTGGCAAGCCCAATGCTGGTAAGTCAACTTTGCTAAATACACTTTTAAACGAGGATAGGGCTATTGTAAGTGCTATTGCAGGAACTACAAGGGATACTATAGAAGAAGTGCTAAATATTGAAGGCATTTTGTTCAGGCTAATTGACACGGCAGGCATTAGGGCGCACCAGGCAGACGTTGTTGAAAATTTGGGAATAGATAAAAGCTATGAAAAAATGCGCATGGCCGATTTGGTGTTATACCTGTTTGACGTTAATGAAACAAGCACCGCAGAACTAACAACAGTGTGTCAAGACTTTGAGAAACAAAAAATAAAGTATGTACTGGTTGCCAATAAACACGACCAGCAAACTGAAGGTACTGCAAATCAATTTGCAAATTTCAAAGACCTGATTTTTATTTCAGCAAAGCAAAATGCCAATATAGATTTGGTAAAACATACACTGCTTAGCTTGGCTATTGGCGGAAAATTAAACACAGAATCGACAATTGTAACAAATGCTAGGCATTATGAAGCTCTTAAAAAATTGAGCAATGCTTTAGCAGATGTGCAGCAAGCCATGGACAATAACTTGCCCGGCGATTTGCTAGCGCTGGACATAAGGCAATGCCTCCACTACCTGGGACTTATAACAGGTGAAGTAACGAATGAAGATCAATTAGATTTTATTTTTACCAAATTCTGTATAGGAAAGTAACCCCAAAAAAAATGATTTTACAAATATTGCTCTATAGCCGTGTCATATTTTTCACCCCATTCTTGGATATTTCCCCAGTTTTCGCCATTTACACTTACAGTGCCTACTGTTACAGTACCTAGTTCAATAAACGGCAAGCCGGATCCAGCCAAAACTGTCTTCAACTTATCTTTTTGTGCTTCACTAGTGCTTACTACCACCCTTCCTTGTGCTTCGCCTAGCCAAAAAGCATCCTGCCTTATTTCGGAAGTAGATTGTACATCAAAGCCCAATCCTTTGTGGAAACCACTTTCCAGCAAGTTTACAATCAAGCCCCCTTCGCTGATGTCGTGGGCAGATTCTATCAAACCTTGCTGGCTGATGCTAGCAACAAACTGCTGCATGATAAACTCTTCTTCCAAGTCAAAATACGGGGCAGGGGAATATTCAATCCCTTTTATTTTATGCAGGTATTCGGAGGAAGCAATATCATTGGCTTGTTTGCCTATCAGTATAATAACAGCCCCTGCATTTTTAAAATACATGGTCATTTTTTGCTCGGGATTATCCAACACCCCTACCATGCCAATGGTGGGTGTTGGGTAAACTGGCCCATCCGGGTTCTGGTTATAGAAGCTAACATTGCCGCCTGTTACAGGGGTGTTGAATTTTCTGCACGCATCACCCATGCCCGTTATTGCTTTTACAAATTGGTAATAAACCTCGGGGTCGTAAGGGTTGCCAAAGTTCAGGCAGTTGGTTACGCCCAAGGGCTCGCCGCCACTGCACACGATATTGCGGGCAGCTTCTGCCACGGCTATCATGCCCCCAACGTATGGGTTAGCGTAAACATAACGGCTGTTGCAGTCAACCGTCATGGCCAATGCTTTCCCTGTGCCTTTCGCCAGCACAATAGAGGCATCGCTTGGGTCGTTGGTACTCATATTTGCCGCACCCACCATGCTGTCATACTGGGTATATATCCATCTTTTCGATGCAATGTTGGGTATCTGTATTACCTGACCTACCACTGCCTTCAATTCCTCTTTGCTGGCAATATCTGGTATGTTATCTTGGTTAAAAGCGGCTATTTGCTCAAAATATTTTGGTTCATGGTAGTTCCTTGAATATTGAGGCGCACCGCCGCCCAATACCAATTCTTCCGCTGGCAGCATGGCTTCTAATACGCCATGCCTGTAAAATTGCAACATCCCATCGGTAGTTACTTCGCCAATATTGCTGGCACTCAAGTCCCATTTTTCAAATATGCTCAGCACGGCTGCCTCTTTTCCTTTTTCCACCACCATTAACATCCGCTCTTGGCTTTCGCTTAGTAGCAGTTCCCATGCTTTCATGTCCTGCTGGCGGGTAGGCACTTTGTCTAGGTCTATCCTCATGCCCACGCCACCCTTTGCGCTCATTTCGGCCGTGCTGCAAATAATACCAGCCGCCCCCATATCCTGCATACCCACTACGCCGTCTGTTTGTAATAGTTCCAGGCAGGCTTCCAGCAGTTTCTTTTCTTGGAAAGGATCTCCCACCTGCACGGCGGGCAGCTCCTGCACACTGTCTTTGGTAATGTCGGCACTGGCAAAGCTTGCCCCGCCTATGCCATCCTTGCCTGTGGCACTGCCTACAAAGAATACAGGGTTGCCTTCGCCAAGGGCAATGGCACTTACAGTTTTCCCTTTTTCTACAATACCCACGCTCATGGCGTTTACCAATGGGTTGGTATGGTAGCATTCTTCAAAATACACTTCGCCGCCAACCGTAGGCACGCCAAAGCAGTTGCCATAATGGCCAATGCCATGCACCACCCCGCTTAGCAAATGTTGCGTTTTTTTGTCTTTCAAATTGCCAAAACGCAGGCTATTCAGCGAAGCGATAGGCCTTGCACCCATGGTAAAAATATCCCTTTGTATGCCCCCCACGCCAGTGGCTGCACCTTGGAAAGGCTCTAAGGCACTAGGGTGGTTATGGCTTTCAATCTTAAACACTACGCCAAAGCCGTTGCCAATATCCATCAACCCAGCATTTTCCTCGCCTGCGGCTACCAGCATTTTGCCGCCATCCCGTGGAAGGGTCTTAAGCCACTTGATAGAGTTTTTGTAGCTGCAATGCTCGCTCCACATAGCACTGAAACAACACAGCTCTGTAAAATTTGGGGTACGACCCATTCTTTCCTTTATCACTTCAAATTCCTCGGCCGTAAGGCGGAGCTGCTGGGCGGTTTGTACGGTTATTTCCATTGTTCTTGAGGTAATGATGATGCACAATGTATAAAGCTGTGTGCCTTAATCTCTATTACTTGTAACAGTTGCCGCAAATGTAAGCCATTGAACTATAAAGGTTTTAACGAGAGGCAAGGTTGCAGAAAAATTAGTTTTTGATTGAGGGATTGCAAAAAAGTTGTATTTGCATTTATATAATAAAAGAAAAGCAGAAACTATTTAAATTCTTGCCAAGCTACTTTCTGAAATTATATGATGGAAACATATGCTTAAAACTAAAAGAAAATGCATGCTTCTTGCCCCCATACCTATTCTCCCTCTACCATCTCTTTCAAAACCGCATCTTTTTCCAATGGCAGTTCTTTGTCTATTTTAAATTGCAAGTAATGCACCCGCTTGCTTTTGGCAATGTCTAGGCTTTCGTAATAAGTCTTTATTTGCAGCTCTGGGCTTATATTGGCTTCGTGGTAGGCATCGCAATAATCTACCAATAAGGGCAATTCGTACAAATCAATTACCTTTTTTGTAAACTCGTACAAATCTGGACTATCCGTTTTCAGGTGTATCAATGCGCCCTGCTCTGTAAGTTGCTGGTACAGCCTAAGGAATTTTGGGTGGGTAAGCCTTTTCTTGGCTTTTGACAAACGGAGCTGGGGGTCTGGGAAAGTAATCCATATCTCGCTTACTTCATTCTTTCCGAAGAAAGCAGGCAGATTGTCAATAGGTATCCTTAAAAAAGCCACGTTACTCAACCCTTCTTCCAAAGCCGTTAATGCCCCCCTCCATATACGGTTGCCCTTTATGTCTACCCCAATAAAATTTCGGTTTGCGTGCATCCTACCTAGGCCCACGGCATATTCGCCTTTGCCGCAGGCAAGTTCCAAGGTAATGGGGTTGTTGTTTTTAAAATAAGTATGCCATTGCCCCTGCATCCCTTCTGGGTTTTCCAATACATTCCCAAAACCTTTTATTGCCTCAAACCGAACGAGTTTCTTATGTCCCATAATAGGGGCAAAGATAGGTGTAAGTCATAAGTGATCAGTGGTGAGTAATCAGTGGTGAGTGGTCAGTAGGTAGGTACATAACTTATTTTGCAACAATTCGTAAATGCCATAGCCATGGCATTTTAGTAGAAGATAAAAATTGGTGGAAATATTTAAAATGCAACTGCAAATTTGCTTATGTAGCAACCCAATCTTATTTTTACAATAGTTGCCGTATTTGTATTTACTGCCAACCTTCAAAAGGCTAGCAAACATGGGTCAACTGGAAAAAATATTATGCACTGACTATAAAATAAACGTCTTCAATTATTAGAATCAGTCAAATCATTTAATCATTGGTATAAATCATAATCATGGAATTATTAGGCGTTGGGTCCAGGGTGGTACACCCTTCTTTTGGTGCTGGTGTTGTGGTGCGGATGCACAAAAGGGTGTATGAAGTGTGTTTTATGGAATCGGGCATTAAAATGGTAAGCAAAGACTTTAACATGCAGGTTACTGAACGCCTAGAGCCAGAATACAAAGAAAGCTTTAGCGAAGCAGAAGATGCCTTGATGCGGATACTCCGCCAATGGGGCGACATGACAGAAGTAGTGCCTTTGGGCGATAAATGGGTGGGTGGCGTGCTGGTGCTAAAGCCTGGTTCGGATACTTTAAAGGAAAAAGAAATACCGATAGACGTGTTTTTCCACAAAATAGTGATGCTGCGCGACAGGCTGCGGGTTATGGAACAGCGTATCAACAGCCATGAAAAACTAACGGACGAAGACAAGGTAAACATGCAGCAATACATTACCCGTATTTATGGTTCGCTTACTACATTCAATGTGCTGTTTAAGCACAAGACGGATTATTTTGAAGGGGTGTAAGTCATAAGTTATAAGTGATTAGTCATAAGTTCTTGGTAGGGGCATATTGCATAAGCCCTATTAAAGCCTACTTTTTGTGGGCTTTAGGTTTATCAAACTTTATGTACAAAAATATAAGCAGCAAAACAAAAATATAAGCCACGATATTAAAAAGTGAATGGTGGTCCATGAATTTATTTATGGGCCAGTGGTGTTCTAATGCAACCATCAAAAGTGTCATGCGAAAACAATTGATGAGCCAAATGGTTACCCAGCCAGCTACCAACCAGATTGTTTTTTTTTGCCAATGCCCTTTATTGGCAATGACAAAAGCAGTCCAAAAACTCATCACACCATAGCCTATACAGCGGTACACCATCCGCAGCCCAATATGGCTAGTATCGCTCCTCAGGATAAATACTTTTTCCACATGGGTTTTTATCCCTATAAAACCACAAAAAAACTGGCTTGTATGCAGGATAGAAGAACGCAGCCAATCGATATAATTCAAATCATCCCGCAGAAAAAGATACAAAGGGTTGCTTCCCCTTGCGGTAATACTAATAAAAAACAGGTTGAAGTAATAAAACAACACAAACAAGCATAAAAACCATCCAATAAATTGGATGCCTTCATTTTTAAACAAGGATGATGTTTTTGCCTTCAATTTGTGTTGATTAGTGAAAAAACAAAATATGTAAAAAAGTTGCCAACCTTCCCTAGGCTGGCAACTTTTTTATAAATGAAGCGGGCGGGAGCATTTGCTTGCACCAACCCTAAACCCTATACCCTATACCTTAAGCCTTACTTACGACTTATGACTTACCACTTACGACTAATCTTTTATCTCCCCCACCATTTCCACAGGAACAACCCATTGGTCAAATTCTTCAGGGGTTACATAGCCTAGGGCTACTGCTGTTTCTTTTAGCGTGCTATGGTTTTTATGTGCTGTCTGGGCTATTTCTGCTGCTTTGTAATAGCCTATTTTTGTATTTAGGGCGGTTACCAGCATCAAGCTATTGTCCACAT
This sequence comes from Parasediminibacterium schistidii, assembly GCF_046546515.1. Classification (NCBI taxonomy): domain Bacteria; kingdom Pseudomonadati; phylum Bacteroidota; class Chitinophagia; order Chitinophagales; family Chitinophagaceae; genus Parasediminibacterium; species Parasediminibacterium schistidii. Next base: position 42,476 of record NZ_JBKHKJ010000015.1, read on the forward strand.
GCTTTTTAATATTGGCTTCCAGTGGGGCTATTCCGATGGCGCATTTATCATTAAAGCTTACGCAGCCATCCCCAATCAGCCTGGCACTGTGCAGGAAATTGTAAATCATCATTGGCTTAAACACATTTAGTTCAAAATGCCCCATGCTGCCACCTATGTTTATGGCCACATCATTGCCCATTACCTGTGCAGCTATCATGGTCAATGCCTCGCACTGCGTAGGGTTTACTTTGCCCGGCATGATGGAGGACCCTGGTTCGTTGTCTGGTATATACAATTCGCCTATGCCGCTCCTGGGGCCGCTGCTTAGCATACGCACATCGTTGGCTATTTTCATCAGGCTCACGGCTACTGTTTTCAATGCGCCATGTGCTTCCACAATGGCATCGTGTGCAGCCAATGCTTCGAATTTATTTTCAGCAGTTATAAATGGAAGCCCTGTAAGGGCAGCGATATATTTTGCCACATTTTCTGAATAGCCTTTCGGCGTGTTGATGCCTGTGCCTACTGCCGTGCCGCCCAAAGCCAGTTCGCTAAGGTGTGCCAATGTATTTTTAATGGCTCGCAGCCCATGGTTCAATTGGCTAACATATCCGCTAAACTCCTGGCCGACTGTCAATGGCGTTGCATCCATAAAATGGGTACGGCCTATTTTCACCACATGCATGTACTCGGTGCTTTTTACTTGCAGTGTATCCCTCAGCTTTTCAATGCCTGGTATGGTTACTTCCAGCAATATTTTATAGGCAGCAATGTGCATGGCTGTTGGGAAGGTATCATTACTCGATTGCGATTTGTTTACATCGTCATTTGGGTGCACAAATTTTTCCTTGTCGGTCAATGCGCCGCCCTTTATCACATGGCTACGGTAAGCAACTACCTCGTTCACATTCATGTTGCTTTGGGTGCCGCTGCCTGTTTGCCAAACCACCAATGGAAAATATTCATCCAGTTTGCCTTCTAAAATTTCATCACAAACTTGCCCAATCAAATCAGACTTTTCTTGGCTCAGTACGCCCGCTTCCAAGTTGGTTAAGGCCGCCGCTTTTTTCAAATAAGCAAATGCCTTGATAATTTCTTTTGGCATTTTATTAATGTCCTGCGCAATCTTAAAATTGTCTATGCTGCGTTGTGTTTGTGCGCCCCACAATACATTGGCAGGCACTTTTACCTCGCCCATTGTGTCTTTCTCAATCCTAAATTCCATGATGGCTGTTTTTATTTTCTTGAGTATTTCTTTTTGCGGTGCAAAAGTAGCATACGAAATTTTGAATTTTGAATTTTAAATTTTTTATCAAGAGCAGTAATTTTGGGTTGTTATCATTTAAAAATCCTTTTATCGAAGGGGAAGTTTTCTATCGAAATTATCTTGATTCTTATAAAATCGGGATGATTGGGGTTAATTAATAAATTATAGTCGCCTTGGGTTACTGCAGAAGGAATTTGTAGCACGCAGTATTTGTTGTCACCAATAAATTGATCGCCAATTGCCTGTGTAGCTGAAGGATGGGGAAATGCATTCCAATCGGTTGGCAAATCAGTAGGAATTAATTTTAATAGCGAAATATCATCCGGTACATAAATTGTTACCATCATGTAGTCGCTTGGAAGTGCCGCCAAACTAAAATGAACTGCAATCTCTGCCATGGCCAATGACCTATTGATGGCAGTATAAATAATTTCTACCCCAATAGAATTCCACCTCGCCCCTTTTATGGCAGCCCCTTTGCCCGACAAAGTTGAGGCATATATTTTCTTTGATAACCTATAAGCCTCCATTAAACTAAAATGCCGTAGTTAATTCTTGTTAATTCGCTAATTACCAATTCCTTTCCATAAGAATCTCTTAAAAGGTCCAATGGCTTTAAATTACCTAAAGCAAAACTTGGTGTTTCTATCCATAGTTTAAATTTTTCCATGTCCCCAAACACTTCAAGGCCAACATTGGTAACTTCTGCCATTTCAATTATTTTTTCGGACTGGATGGATTTAAAACTTCTCGAAGTTTGCTTATACCGGTGAAGCGACTTGGTAGAAATATCCAAAAAGTCAGCCCAATTATCATCTGTAAAAGGCGTAAAATCCTGAATTAGGTTAAACAAGGAATAAGGAACACCCAACCTAATTACCGAAATCATAAGCATTTTATTAGACAGAAAATCCGCATAAGTGATATCCTTTGTCTGGGATATAAACTTTTTATTAAAGCTTGAGCCTTTAACTATATTAGCTATTTCTTTGTCAAGCTTAGTTGTAATACTGGTTGTTACTGTTGCCATATACCTCTTTTTAGACACTTGTCCACAAATTTAAGACAAATTTCCATAACAACCTTGTTTTCTTAGCATAGCCACATGCGAATTATGGAAATCCTTCAAGCCCTCCCATGTTGGGTCAAGTAAAAACAATTCCTTTGCAACAAACAAAAAGGATACCTATGTCGCAGTTATTTACGCCACTACACATAAAAGGTATTGTTTTGAAAAACAGGATAGCTATTTCGCCCATGTGCCAATATTCATCCGTGGATGGCTTTGCAAGCGATTGGCACCTAGTGCATATTGGCAGCAGGGCTGTGGGTGGTGCTGGTTTAATTATCATGGAAGCGTCGGCGGTGGTTCCCGAAGGGAGGATTACCCCGTCTGACCTTGGCATCTGGAAAGACGGGCATATTGAAAACCTGCTGCGTATTACACAATTTGTAAAAGCACAAGGATCCGTACCAGCAATACAACTAGCCCATGCTGGGCGGAAAGCCAGCGTAAGTAGCCCATGGGCAGGTAATGTATTGTTATCTGAAAACGAAGGCGGCTGGCAGCCCGTGGCTCCCAGTGCGTTAGCATTTAACGGCCATTATGCCCCGCCAAAGGCATTAACCATAGCCGAAATAAAGGGTTTGGTAACCAAATTTAAAGAGGCCGCCAGCAGGGCATTGGCAGCAGGGTTTGAAATTGTGGAAATACATGCAGCGCATGGCTACCTGATACATGAATTTTTATCGCCCCTAAGTAATACCCGCACCGACGAATATGGCGGCAGTTTTGAGAACAGGGTACGGTTTTTATTGGAAATAACCGATGCCATTAAAGCTGTATGGCCAGCAAGCCTGCCGTTGTTTGTGCGCATCTCCGCCACAGACTGGGTTGAAGGCGGCTGGTCGATAGAAGATTCTGTAAGTGTTTCTGCTTTGCTAAAAGAGAAAGGCATTGATTTGATAGACTGTTCGTCCGGGGGCAATATTTCCCATGCCAAAATACCGGTGGGACCATTATATCAAGTTCCCTTTGCAGCGCAAATAAAACAAGAGGCAGGTATACTAACCGGGGCGGTAGGGCTGATTACAGATGCCCCACAGGCAGAAGCCATAATTGCAACAGGTCAGGCAGATTTGGTTTTGATGGCCAGGGAATTGCTGCGCAACCCTTATTTTCCATTCGAAGCCGCCCAAGAACTGGGTTATGAAGAAATGGCTTGGCCAGTGCAATATGAAAGGGCGAAGAAATAAGGAAAGGGGCAATAGGCAAAGGGGCAAAGAGAGAAAAACTCCACAAATATTGCCACAAATAGCCATATTTTCGCAGGCTTAATATACTTATACAAATCAATTATTTAATGGATTATCGGCAATTCAAGCACATTTCTTTCGACCTATGGTTAACGTTAATACAGTCAAACCCCTATCACAAGCAGAAAAGGAACGAGTTGCTGATTGATTTTTTTAACATTGATGCCGAGCTTTCTGTTGTAAGTGCTACCTATAGCAAATTTGACAAGTTGTTTAATAAGGTTAATGAGATTACAGGCAGGAACTTAGATGCTTATGAATTATGGCTTATTTTCTTGAACGACCTTCAGGTTGACATCAAAAAAATAAGCAAGGCACAAATTGACGCATTTGTTGCTGCAACAGAAAAACTGTTTTTTGAATACCCTCCCGTTTTAATTGAGCCTAGCACCCCCCATATTTTCAAGCGTTTGGTAGCCGAGGGTCATACCCTTAGCCTTTTGTGCAATACGGCGTTTACTACCAGTGTTTTCCTGCGCAAGTTATTGGACCAGTTACATATTAGCCCTTATTTTAGTTTCCAATTGTACTCTGATGAAATGCAATATTCCAAGCCTAGCCCGCAAGTGTATGAGCGTATGTTCCAAGAAGTTTCAAAAATAAAAACAATTACAAAAAAGGATATTTTGCATATTGGCGACAATGAATTTGCCGACCTGATGGGGGCAACTAATTTTGGCATTGCTGGCAAATTATTGCAGCCAGGCCAAGGGATAGGGCATTTGTTTTAGCCACAAAGTGTTTAGCCACGAAGGCACAAAAACACGAAGAAGCACAAGGAAAAAGGAGTACAAATCTCTTTTAGATTGAGAAACTAAAGATTCTATTTATTAAATTTTGTATTATATATAGAACAATCCCATACAAATCCTCCTCCATCACCTATTACCAATATGGCAATGGGGCAGCAGTAGTGTTTTGTTTCCATGGTTATGGGCTAGATGGCAGCAGCTTTGCTTTTTTAGAGCCCGTGTTAGGACATGAGTACACATTGATTTGCATAGATCTGCCTTTTCACGGCAGCACTATTTGGCAGGAAGGGTTGTTAATGGCAACGGAGGATTTATTGGATATCATGCAACAGGTGCATCCTTGCCAAGGCAAAGCATTTAGCTTGCTGGGGTATAGCATGGGTGGCAGGGTAGCTTTGCATGTATTGCAGGCTGTGCCTGCCCAAATAAAGAAAGTAGTTTTGATAGCACCAGATGGCCTCCGCCACAATTTTTGGCAACAGTTGGCTACGCAATATGCTGCTGGTAGGAGATTGTTTCACTACACAATGCTGCACCCAAATTGGCTGTTTGGGCTTATTAATTTTGCTGCTCGCATCAAGTTGCTCAATAAAAGCATCGCAAAATTTGCACAGAATCACATAAATAATCCAGAAGAACGGAAGGCTTTGTATAAGCGGTGGTTGACAATGCGGGATTTCTCCACAAATACCCATTTGCTAAAGCAACTAATTGAGCGATATAAAATACCTGTAAACATGCTTTTTGGGCAATTTGACAGGGTAATCCCTTCCAAAGCTGGCTTGGCGTTTAAAGGAACTAGCAATCTGACTACCATAAAAGAAATACCCGCCGGGCATCAATTATTAAAAGAGCAATATGCTGCTGATATTGCTGGTTTATTTTCCTAGCGTTTGGCGAGAACGCTACTGACAGGAAAAATCATAAAAAGGCGCAAGCATTCTATTAATGCTTGCGCCCATATTTTAAAAATAATATCGTGTTTAATAGATAGTGCCTGTTGCTGCCTCTTCAGTAGCATAAGCAGGTGTTCCTGTTGTTAAAGTGTCGTTAGTGATAAATTGGATTAAATCGGCATTCAATTTATCCTTTTCTGTATAGAATAGGCCATGTGGGGCAGCATCATACACCAAATATTCATTTTCAGGTATCAATTCCGAAGCCTTGTCTGCACTTACTTCAATAGGTACTGTTTTGTCGCTATTGCCATGTATAATTAGCGTAGGTACATTAATTAGTGGCGTGTCGTCACGGAAATCAGTATAGGCAAATGCTTCCAGGCATTCTCTTGTAGCCCTTGGCGAAGCTACTGCACAAAGCATACGGTAATAGTCCAGTAACGGCGCACTTACAGGATGGTTGAGCATATTAATGCCAAAAAATTGGTTGCCAAATGTATCCAGAAAGCCTACACGGTCGGCATTGATATTGTCCATCATTTCCTGAAACATTTCGGTAGGAACGCCCTCTTCGTTATTGTCTGTTTTAGGCATATAAGGTAGTATGCTAGAAATCAATACTACTTTTGAAATGCGTTCGCCGCCATAATTTTTAAAATAGCGGGCTACTTCGCCGCCCCCCATTGAAAAACCCACAAGGGTTACATCCTGAAGGTCTAGCTGTTCCAATACAGCTTTTAAGTCTGCCGTAAGGGTATTGTAATCATAGCCATTCCATGGTTTGTCTGATTGGCCAAAGCCACGCCTGTCGTAAGTTATTACACGGAAACCAGCATCCACCAAAGGTTCTTCTTGGTATTCCCACATTTCTTTGCTCAATGGCCAGCCATGTATCAGCACAATTGGCTTTCCTGATCCATTATCGCAATATGCCAGTTTTATTTTTTCGGCATCACTGCTGTTTTGCACTTCTATGTATTTCATGTTTTTAAATTTTAGAAATAATAGCCATAATAACTATGCCATTATCTTTTGGCTAGGCACTGGTTTTTAATGGGCAAACAATGCCACAATTTTAGTGGAAGGTTATCGGCATTTTAAACGAAAAGAAAGGCTTTTGTAATTTATAATATAATTAACTGACCTTGTACATTTGCTAAAAAATCACCACATAGGCATAATAGGCATATAGATTTGAAAAGAATAAAGGACATTTAGGCAGGATAGGCCAATATACGCTTCATTAGCAACTGTGCTTTGTGAAACAGAAAGGAAAAAAGCAAAAATTTCCTTCGACAAGCCATGTTTTTCCCTTTAATTCCTATAGCCAATTCCTAGTGTAATAATTTTTTTGAAATAATTTAATTTATTCGAAAAATTTTATTACAATATTGTAATAAAATTTTTGTCATAATTTTATTTATTGCAAAAAAAATATTGCAAAAAAAATTGACCGGCAATTCATGAAGGCTAGAAGCATCACTCAAAAAAGAGAGAAGCGCAATATTTGTTTTCTTTGTATTGCGATTCCTTTGAAACATTGCTCTTTTTGCTACCTTTTTTAGTTCAGCTTGGTGTAGAGTTCCAAAAAAAGTGATGCTCGGTGTAGTCTCCCGACTACGTCGCAACGTTTGCAAATCTCCTGATTTGCGTTTTGCATATCCGCATAATTAGCGAAATACTTATCTTTATCCTATGCCACAAGGTTATCAGATATACAACCAGCAAGCTGCCTACTTTCTTACTTTTCAGGTAGTAGAATGGGTAGATGTGTTCACCCGTCCTGCTTATAAAAACATTGTTACAGATTGTTTTAACTTTTGTAGGAAAAATAAGGGGTTGCAATTGTTTGGTTATGTTATCATGACCAATCATGTACACTTGATAGCACGGGCTAAAGAAAGCTGTCAGCTTTCGGATATAGTACGCGATTTTAAAAAGTTTACTGCTAATCAAATTTTGCCGTTTTTAGCAGGTACACAAGAAAGCAGAAGAGATTGGATGTTAAAACGTTTTGGATTTGGAGCGGCTGCCCATCAAAGAAATAGCCATTACCAATTTTGGACACATGAAAACCATGCAATAGAACTAATTAGTGCCTATTTTGCACAACAAAAATTAGCATACATCCATAACAACCCTGTAAGGGCTGCAATTGTTGATAAGCCAGAAGATTATTTGTATACTAGTGCAATGAATTATGCTGGCAGGAAAGGCTTAATTGAAATTGATTTGTTATAGTAAAGCAAATCAGGAGATTTGCGTACACTCCGACGTAGTCAGGAGACTACGCCGAGCGGGGAGATATTGCTACCAAAGAATGGAAGCAAAATGGATTAGGTGCTGTTTTGCTAATTGGTTCACCTTTACTTATTATGGAATACCCAAGTTTGTTTTGGTCGCAAAATTTGCTAGGTACTAAAGCCGCATTAATGGCGACTGATGCCTCATTACAATTATTTGAAAAACATAGTATAAATCCTATTCAAGTCATAGGCAGTACTTTTGGGCCACTTACATATAGTTTATCTGGTGCTACAACTTTCAATTATAATACCTTTAGTGTGGGTATTGACCAAAATGCGTCTGTATCGACTGTTGCAGTTTCAACAATAGCTAATATGGTGTGAGGAAGCGCAACGAATGCTTTTGAAAAAGATGGCTTCATAGGAGCTGCTGGAGCTATTTCATCAATACCAAGTTTTTGGGGTGATGCAACAAATGCAATAATTCAAGGAAATTTCAATGAATTTATGAACCCTCCTTCAAAGTAAATAATCAAAAGCAAATGGAAGAAAGAAAATATAATTCTATGCGTTATCAAATCATATTGTTAGCAGTAGTGATAGTGATTATCTTATTATTTAATATACGGGCAAATAAATTTTCCATTCAATTACGAAATAACCATATCATTCTATGTGGTAAAATTTTAGAAATGCGTGCAGGTAAAGGGATTAATGCTATATACTCCTTTTATTATCAAGGGAAAAAATATGAATTTAATGAGAGTTCTCCTGAAACAACGTATAACAACTATAAAAAAGGAAATAATACTTTGTTGATAGTGGTGGAAAAAGAAAATCCCAATAACCATAAAATATTAAGTGACGATGATGATTATTTGCGCTATTTCGTCAAACCACAAGATACTGTTAACATAAGATGCGAGTAATATCCTTGCTAGTGTACGGCAAAACTTAGTGCTTTTTCTGAATGACAAAGCATCTGCATCCTCAACATTGGTAAATTTAGTGGGCGGAGCCGTAGCGGAGCCGTTTATTAACGATGGGTTTCATGGAGCTGGGGGTGTGATATCAGCCATACCAAGTTTATATGGTGATGCGGCGGCTGGTACTAATTTTGAAAAAAAATAAAAAGATAAATAAAGATAAGTTTTTGTCTTATGCTAAGCACATTTTTGAATCTCCTTATGTTTATGTCTTTGCTTTTATTTTATATCCACTGGCGCGAGTGTTCTGCGTAGCAGGCCACTCGTGCCTTTTAAATAAGCCAGTTTGTAACTGGCATTCGCATAGATAAAATAACTATTTTAGCCAAAACTAAAGTATATGTCAAGCAAATACAAGGCTGGGGAAGCTGCGATGGCACATTTTGTAACCTGCACTGTTGTAGGTTGGGTAGATGTGTTCAGCAGGGAATTATACAAGGAAATCGTTGTCAAAAGCTTGGCATATGGCCAAATGGCAAAAGGGCTGCGCTTGCACGCTTATGTAATCATGACAAACCATTTGCACATGATTGTTTCCAGCAATACGCACCCAATAAGCGATGTGATGCGTGATTTTAAGAAATAAACTTCCAAGCAAATTATAGCAGCCATTGAAATTAACGAAAAAGAAAGCCGTAAAGAATGGATGCTCAATTTGTTTAGGTTTGCTGGCAGTACTAATAGTGCAAACAAGGAATACCAATTCTGGCAACAAGGGTTCCATCCAATTCAACTAGATAATGTTGAAAAGCAGCAGCAGCGGTTGCGTTATTTGCATGAAAACCCAGTGAGGGCAGGCATTGTTTGGCTACCGCATGAGTATAAATATAGTAGTGCCTATCAATATTATAATGGCAAAGCAGAAGGGATATTGCCGATTGTGCATTTGTAGTTTTTTGCTGTGTCGCCAGTTAAAAACTGGCTTATTTGGTAGGCACAAGTGGCCAGCCAAAGCTGAACACTTGAGCCCGTTTGTAACTAGAAATAATTTGCAAAAACGATGTGAAAAACCTCGCCAATGGCCTTTTTTATAAGGCAAAATAACATTGGTAAAATTAAGCAACAATTTTAGTGATAAAACCCATTTACCTACTAACAAGCCTATCCACAATATCCTTCATTATCAACAAAGTACCGCCATTTGTATACTGTCAATTACCAAAAAACAAATTTCCTATATGGGGGCATTATTCCCCCATGAATAGGGAAAAATGCCCCCATATAGGATTGCCGATTTAAAAATGTTGCAGCCGCATTTTAGTTTTGGGTCATTATTTAACCATTTAAAACAAACCTATCATGGCGTATTCATTGGACAAGATTACCACAAAGGCAGATTGCGATGTAGTGATTGCTGCAGTGCAAAAAGAAAAAGACAACCTGACATTTACCCAAACGTCGCTAACGCACCAAAAAGACAACAATTCGGGTAATGCCACAGATGTGGACACGGAACTAACAGCAGTAAGCACAGAGCTCACGGGTCTAACTACCATTGTTGGCACATTGGGGGCTGGCAAAGTAAAAGACGGCTACCTAAAAAAGCAAGCCGCTTTAACGCTCCGCCAGCTAATCCTCAACGGCAAAAAGGCAAGCTATGGCTCTTCTGCCTTGGTGCAAACCGAGTTTCAATTGGCACAAGTGGCCTTGCAGATTACAGAGGCTGCTAGCTTAATTACTTCCTTGCAAACAAAGAAAGCGGCATTAACTTCTTAATGCTTGCAGGCAGTACATTAAAAAAGGCTGTTACCCAATGGGTGGCAGCCTTTTTTGTTTTATAAAATGAAGCATATCCTAGCCTATCTGCCTAAGTGGCCTTTTATTCTTTTCGAATCTATGTGCCTATTGTGCATATGTGGTGATTTTTTTGGCAAATGTGGAAAAGCCTGCGTAAGGTGAGTTATAACAAAAAAGAAATGTTTTTTGCTTATTAAACTGCATATTTGCACCGTATTTGGTTTTTTGCATGGAGGCTTTTATTAGCAGCCACGCAAAAATTAAAAGGGAAACCGGTGTAAGTCCGGTACTATCCCCGTAGCTGTAAGGCGGCTTCTTTTTTTCCCCACAAGGGAAATAGAAAGAAGTAATTACGTAATCCACTGCCCCGTGAAACGGGTGGGAAGGGCGTAACGAACGCTAAAGTCAGAAGACCTGCCTTTTACGAACATCATTCACGGCTTTCGGGTGAAAAGCATGGAATGTAAAAGGCTGGCTGCAGCAGCCGATTATGTTTCTCCGTTTTCGGATTGTGATTATATAATTTGCATGATTGAAAAATTATAGGGGCATCATGCTTCTATCAATTATCAATTATTCACTTTTAATTATTCATTATTCCTTCCTGAAAGCTCATTGTTTAACTTTTTTAAAAACAAAAAGACAATGGGCAAAAAAATCACGCTCCTTTCTACCGCCTTGCTTACAGCAACGGCATTGCTTGCACAGCAAGACACAGTAACAAACAACCTAGACGAGGTAGTAGTAACAGCCAACAAGCTGTACCAGAAACAAAGCACTACCGGCAAGGTAATAACCGTAATTAGCAAAGAACAACTAGAAAAAAGCACAGGAAAAACAGTAGCACAGGTGCTGAACGAGCAGGCGGGCATTGTAGTTAATGGCGCACTGAACACCGCGGGCAGTGTGCAAACTGTTTATATGCGCGGGGCAAATTCGGGCAGGGTACTGCTATTGCTAGACGGCATACCCATTGGCGACCCATCTGAAATTAACAATAATTTTGACCTGAACCTGTTTTCAATCAATGATGTAGAAAGGATAGAAGTGTGCAAAGGTGCACAGAGTACCCTGTATGGCAGCGATGCGGTGGCAGGGGTAATTAACATCATTAGCTTAAAAAGCGGCATCACAAAACCTATAAACGTAAAAGCAACGGTAGCCGGAGGAAAGTTTAATACCTACAAAGGCAATGTGCAGGTTTACGGCAAGGCAGATAAGCTTACCTATACAGCCCGCTATTCCAAAATAAAAACCGATGGTTTTTCTACTGCTTACGACTCCTCGGGGAAAAAAGAGTTTGACAAAGACGGATACGATGGCAACATGGCCAACGCCTCTGTGCAATACCAAGCCACTAGCCAATTGTTGGTAAAAGCATTCACCATGTACAGCCAGTACCGGGCAGATTTGGACGCTGCCGCTTTTGGGGACAAAAAAAATGAATTTACTAAGAGCAAAAATCTTACTAGCGGGGCTGGATTCAGTTATAAAAATGATGCTGTAACGTTGGTAGGCAATTATCAATACACGAAAACGCACAGGCTGTACGACGATAATTATTCAGCAGGCAGCCATTTTTTTTCTTACAACGATTACAAAGGCATTAGCCAGTTTGCCGAGCTTTACACTACAGTAAAACTGGGCAGTGGCTTTAGCCTGCTTAGCGGTGCCGATTATAGGTATGGCTCTTATAATAACTACATTAATTTAGTGAGTAGTTTTGGCCCTTACACAAGCACTAGCCCCGATACTTCTGTAAGCCAAACATCTATGTATGCTTCATTAAGTTTTATAGACAAAAAAAATAAGTTTATACTGGAAGTAGGGGGCAGGCTAAACACGCATAGCCGCTACAACACCAATTATACCTATACATTTAACCCTGCTTTTAATATCAACAAGCAATGGCGTGTTTTTGCCAGCATTGCCAGCGGCTTTAAAGCACCAAGCCTATACCAGCTAAGCCTGAATGGATTGTTGCTGCCAGAAAAATCAGTTAATTATGAGGGTGGTGTTCAATTTCAAAACAAAATATTCAATACAAGAGCTGTTTATTTTATTCGGCATATAAATAATGGCATAGATTATAACACTGACATTAACTATGTAAACAGCAATTTCTTTAATTATGTAAGCCAAAAAGTAAATGGGCTGGAGTATGAAATAAATATAAAGCCAACGGATAAAATAAGTATTAATGCCAATTATACCTTGCTTTTACCAACGGAGGTAACCCAAAATAGGGCAACCTTCAAAGACACGGTTAGTTATAATTATTTGTTGAGGCGGCCAAAGAATACCATCAATGTAACCATTGGTGTGCAGCCATTGAAACAATTGTACCTAAGCCTAAGTGGCAAATATGTAAGCAGCCGCTACGATGCGGGTGGCTATGGCATAGCCGATGTAAAACTGGATAGCTACTTTATTTTGGGTGCTAATGCTAGCTATGAAATAAATAAATACGTCAAGTTTTTTGCCGATGCACAGAACCTTACAAACAAAAAATTCTTTGATGCAAGCGGGTATAATTCCATCCCATTTGTTGTGAATGGTGGGTTTACTTTAAACTTATAGTTCTATGAAAAGCAGGAAATAGTTTCCTATTCTTTAATCCATACAGGCGTTAAAAACCTGTATGGATTTTTTATTTTACTTGCAATAAACCCGATATGCCTTGCTCGATAAAGCATAGAGAAAGTAGCCTTGTCTTACACAAATATGCACCCCAATAATCTAATACCCCCTTACGTGCTTGCCGTCCATGTAATTCAAAAACGCTTTGTTGCACACTTTGTTGCCGCCGGGGGTGGGGTAATTGCCTGTAAAATACCAGTCGCCGGTATTGGTAGGGCAGCTATCGTGCAGGTCCTCGATGGTTTGGTAAATCACTTCTACTGGGAAAGTTATGCCTTCGGGGGTAATTAACTGGGCTATTTTGTCGGATATTTCCTCGGTGGTAAAAGGCTTGTAAACATGCCTTACCACATTTTCCGTGTGCAATTCGCCCATGCTTTCCAGTGCTTTTATTTTTTCGTGTATTTCTGTCAGTACATATTCCATGTTCCGCTCCGTTAGCAATGCTATGGCGGCACGGAAAGCCACAAAGTCCACCATTTTGCTCATATCTATCCCATAACAATCGGGGTAACGGATTTGTGGGGCAGAGGAAACAATGATGATTTTCTTAGGCTTCAACCTAGCCAGCATCCGCACGATGCTTTCTTTCAGGGTAGTGCCACGCACAATGCTGTCGTCTATAACTATTAAAGTGTCCTCATAATTGCGGACTGTGCCGTAGGTTACATCATATACATGCTGCACCATTTCGTTCCGGCTATCGTCCTGTGTAATAAAAGTGCGTATTTTTACATCTTTGATGGCAATTTTCTCTTGGCGGATTTTGCGGGTAATCATTTCCTGTAGCTTTTCCTCGGTTATGTCGTTGCCCCAGCTCAAAATCCGTTTTACTTTTATCTGGTTCAGGTAGTCTTCCATGCCTTTTACCAAGCCGTAAAAAGCAACTTCTGCAGTGTTGGGTATATAGGAAAAAATGGCATTTTTCAGGTCATAATCAATACTTTCCAATACTCGCTTGCTCAGGTGATGACCCAAGGCTATCCGTTCCCTGTATATTTTTTCGTCGCTGCCACGGCTAAAATAAATGCGTTCAAAGCTGCAAGCCCTGCGTTCCAGTGCAGGAATAATTTGCTGGATGCTGTAGTTGCCCTCATTGTCCACCAGCAAGGCATTGCCCGGCATCAATTCACCCACTTCGTTTTCGCCCACATTAAACGTAGTGCGGATAGATGCCCTTTCGCTTGCGGCAACTATTACCTCATCGTTTATATAGTAATACGCAGGGCGTATGCCATGTGCATCCCGCATTACAAAGCTATGCCCATTGCCCACCAGCCCACCAATGGTGTAGCCGCCGTCAAACAATGGGGTAGCTTGTTTTAAAACGGTGGCAATGTTGGCGTTGTTGGGGTCTTGTTCATCCCCTTTTACTAAAAAATGATGGATTACTTCCATCATCGCTGCCAAGTCGCTCTGCTTTTGAAATTCACCGGGTACCATGCCAAGGCCGCTATAAAGCTCATCTGTATTTACTAGGTTGAAGTTGCCAGCAAGTGCTAAGTTCCTGCCGGGTTGGGTATCCCTTTTGATGAATGGGTGGCAAAATTCTGCATTGTTCTTGCCTTGTGTGCCATAGCGCAAGTGGCCAAGCAATAACTCCCCAAGGAAGGAAACATGGCCTTTCATCAGGCCGGGGTGTTTGGGAATATCGTTCTGGTACTTTATCAGCTCCTGCACTTCTGCGTTTACCTTGCTAAAAATATCTACTATAGGCTGCTGCGCACTGCTGCGCATCCTAGACAAGTAAGGGTATCCAGGTTCCACGTTCAGTTTCACGGCTGCTATACCTGCTCCATCTTGCCCACGGTTGTGCTGCTTTTCCATCAGCAGGTACAGCTTGTTCAGCCCGTACATTACTGTTCCATATTTCTGCAAGTAATAGGAAAAAGGCTTGCGGAGGCGTATATAAGCAAGGCCACACTCGTGTTTTATTTCGTCACTCATTCTGCAAGGGAAGTAAATTTGAATGAAGGTGCAATGGTTGAGACAATGGCTAAGACTTCTATTCTTTTATAGCATCTTTGCCCGTTGTGCCCAATACATTTTACCAGTCATAATAATGCCGCAAAGATGCTGTAATTTTTGGAGGAAAGAAAATCGGTTCTGTAAAAGTACATTAATCCCATCGGGATTTTACGTTTATAGAAACCATATGCGGCTTTCCTTCGACCCCGAAGGTATCGAACGAACGGGTGGATGATATTTTCTATAAACGTTTGATGCCTATGGCATCGGCTGGTTAAAAAGTTCATTAATCCCAAAGGGATTTTACGTTTATAGAAATGCGAATGTGCCTATCCTTCGACCCCTTCGGGGTCGCACAAACATTGCGGGTTGACATTTACTATAAACGTTCGATGCCAAAGGCATCGCATTAGGCTAACCAATCAAACAAATACTTTTCATCAAATTCTATATTGAATTTTTGTAAAAACCCTATGTATTCATCCTTAAAAGTAATTTTTTTGTGGTGTTCCTTTTGAGCCATCACATATTTGGCAACTGCATCTATTTGTGAATGGGCATAAGAAAATGCGCCATAACCTTCTTGCCAATTGAACCTAAATCTGGACAATTTATTTTCATTAATAAAGTCATTGCTTGACTTTTTAATTTCCCGTACTAAATCGCTGATACAACTACTGGGTTTAATGCCAATAAAAATATGTATGTGGTTGGGCGTGCCATTAATCGCAATCATTTTTTGGCCTTTGTGCTGAACAATGCCAGTAATGTATTGATAAAGGCGTTCCTCCCAAGAAATGTCAATTAGCGCATCCCTGTTCTGGACTGCAAAAACTAATTGAATATAAATTTGGGAGAATGTATTTGGCATACTATGTATAGCATTTAACTATAAAATGGGTGCATAAAAGTCTCCCCATAAGCAACTTATGTTTAGCTAGAAATAACCAATTTGTATGTAAACTTAGTTGTTTTTCGTGTATTAATGGCAAATTGGCTATATAGAAGTTTTTCGCTAAAGCCATCAGCATTTACATAAATCTATGCTAATCCCATCGGGATTTTACGTTTATAGAAATCAAAAATACCCGCTACCCTTCGACCCCGAAGGGGTCGCATGTGCCTTGCGTATCATTTGTTTTCTATAAACGTTTGATGCCGATGGCATCAGCCTAATCAAACAGATATTTTCATTCTAACAGTTAGCATTGCACTAGTAAAGCGAAAATTTTTTATGCCCCCTATAAAATTAGCTTGTATCTTACTAATTCACTCCATCCACCACCGCTTCTTTATAAATCTTCTGCACCAACCCTTGCAATACTTTGCCGGGGCCAGCTTCCGTAAAATGTGTTGCGCTATTGGTAACCATGGCTTGCACGGTTTGTGTCCAGCGCACAGCACCCGTTAATTGCTCCACAAGGTTTTTCTTGATAGCTGCTGGGTCTGTTACCGCAGCGGCCACCACATTTTGATATACAGGGCAAGCAGGGGTATTGAATTGTGTTGCTTCTATTGCGGCAGCCAGTTCTTGCTTGGCAGAAGCCATCAACGGACTGTGGAAAGCACCGCCCACAGGCAATACCAAGGCACGTTTGGCACCTGCTGCTTTCATGCGCTCGCAGGCAATGGCAATGCCTGCCACAGAACCACTGATCACCAACTGCCCGGGGCAATTGTAGTTGGCTGCTACCACTATTTCGCCTGTTTCTGCCTGCACCTCCGCACAAATTGCTTCTACTTTTTCATCTGCCAAAGCTAGCACAGCTGCCATGGTGGATGGGGTAATTTCACAGGCTTTTTGCATGGCGTTTGCCCTGATGGCTACCAGCCTAAGCGCATCTTCAAAGCTAAGCGTGCCATTGGCCACCAATGCAGAAAACTCGCCAAGGGAATGCCCCGCTACCATGTCTGGTATTGCATCTTCTAGCGTTTTATAAGCTATAACCGAGTGGATAAACACGGCAGGCTGTGTAACATTGGTTTGTTTCAGCTCCTCGTCTGTGCCAGAAAACATGATGTCGCTGATGCGGAAGCCCAATATTTCATTAGCCAATTCAAACAAGTCTTTTGCCTTGGCATTGTTATCGTACAGGTTTTTGCCCATGCCACTAAACTGAGAGCCTTGGCCGGGGAAAACAAAAGCATGTTTGCTCATATCATTATTTTTAAGGCGGCAAAACTAAGGGCTAAAGCCCAATAGGGCAAGGTTTCGTTTTTGCTTGGTAAGGCCCTAAGTATTAATAGGGTGCATAAAAGTTTTTTAGCTTTTCTATTAAGAAATCAACTTAGCCCAACCTCACCCCAACCCTCTCCAAAGAGAAAGGAAGCAAGAACAAAGGAGGGGAATGCGAAGGCTTAAACGACGATTTGAAATGAGTTATTTTTTGTTTTTCGGTGGTTTATTTTTTTTTGCTATTTCCCTTTTTTGCCTTTAACTCATTGATATTCAACTATTTTTTGTTTTTTTAGCTTCGTTTTTTATGATAATTTAAGTGAATTTTATGATACTGTATTGATAATGGAATGATAGTTTTATTATAGTAAAATGATAATTTATTGATAAGCAACCTATAAGATTTTGATGGTGGATTATCATTTTCTTAAGCCAACTAACATCCGATGCAAGAAGCAAGGCCAAGATGCCCTTAGTTGCTCCTTTAATGTAAAGTTGGTATGAATAGGTATATAGCCCAAAATAAAAATCCTATATGGGGGAAATATGCCCCCATGAGCATCCCAAAATTCCCCCATATAGGATGCTTGCTGGGCAGCAAACAGCAGGGATTGACTTATTGCAGGAATAAATATTTCGTACTTCTGCCAAATTGAAAACAACAAGAAAGCTAAATTTTGAAATGCTCCCTTGGATTATTTAATAAGTACAACTACGTTGTTGTGCTGAAAACATATACGAATAAAGCATGTGATTAGAAAATCCCAATTATCTGTTTAGGTGCCATGCGCTTAGCTAACATGGCGTCCAGCAGAATATTCCTTTTTCATTACTAAAAAATATTGTTAAATACACAATAATCTTATAGCTTTGTTTTATTGCTGATTTCACAATAAACAACCTAAAAACGCAAACCAAATACTTTTAAATTATTATCAAAATGAGCTACCATCAATCCAAAACCTCTATAGTTAAAGGTATTAAATCCGCTTATAAAACATGGGTTATTGTTTTTCTTTTGCTAGGGGCAAGTATAGGTAACACTATACATGCACAATGGACACATATTGGGCCTGTGGATTATGGGTTACAGTCAGGGATTACTGCAATCTGCAAAGATGTGCATGGGAATATCTATGCCACAGGTGTTGAGGCACACAATTTCAGCAGCCCTTACAAAGAATTTGCAGCAAAATGGGATGGCACAAAATGGGAACAATTAAGTGGATTAAATGTAACCGTTCAGAGTATTTGTTGCGACCATAATGGTACTCTCTATGCAGCAGGCTATATAAATATCAATGGCTATATAACAAATAATTATTTATTTAAATGGGATGGGACTAAATGGAACGAGCTAAATGGATTGGATTCTTTGGGATTGACCAATGGAAGAAATCTTGTAATGAAAATCGATTGCGATACAAGTGGCAACCTATATGCCGTAGGATCGTTTGCAGATTCAACAGGTATAAGTTATATGGCCAAATGGAATGGGAGTAAATGGAGTAAAATCTTTTTCCCCGAACCTACTACATACACCACATTCACTGTTCATTGTGACAATTCTGGAAACGTATTTACGGAAAGTGAAATCCAGGGAAGTTATCATGTATTAAAATGGGATGGTAGTCGATGGAGCGTGCTAGGAGATAGGCTTGGGCAATTATTCGTTGGTAATATTCTATGTATATCTTCTGACACTTTGGGCAATGTATATACTGCTGGGAATTTCACTAATGCTAATGGGAATAGATATGTAGCCAAATGGGATAGCAATAAATGGAGTGAGGTAGGGGGTGTAGATACTTTGGGTGCAAATTCCGCCATCACTAGTATTTGCTTTGATGGAAATGGCAACCTTTATGCCGCAGGGGACTTTACTGATAGCACTGGCATTAAATATGTTGCTAAATGGGATGGCAAGGGTTGGAGCGAACTAAACGGAATGGACAAAACTGGGCCATACAGCTATATTACCAATATTTGTAGTGATGGGCATTCTAATGTATATGCAGTTGGTGGTTTTATAAATACCAGGGGAAACACATACCTAGCCAAATGGAACGGCAGCAAATGGGAAGAAACCGCAAACATCAATGGAAAAGGCGCAAACAGTTTTATATATAGCTTTTGCAGTGGGGTATCCGGTAAAATATATACTGGGGGGGATTTTACCAATAGTTCGGGCAACAGATATGTTGCAGAATGGGACGGGGCTAACTGGAAAGAACTAGGTGGATTAGATGGTTTGGCTGCAAACAAACCCATCAGGTGTATTTGCAGGGATTCGTCTGGCAATTTATATGCTGCCGGTGAATTTACAAACAGTGCTGGCAATAGGTATGTAGCCAAATGGGATGGCAATAAATGGAGTGAATTAGGAGGACTAAACAGTTTGGCTGCGGATAATGATATCCTAAGCATTTATAGCGATAAAGCGGGAACTATTTATGCAGCAGGAGTATTTAGTATGCCAAATGTACAATTTGGGAGAACTGTTGTGGCAAAATGGAACGGCAGTAAATGGGTGAGCCTTATTGGGTTGAATGATTTTATTACTTTTGTAGGTGGACAAATAACAGGGTTGTGCAGTGATTCTTCGGGAAATATTTGTGCTGCAATGGGTTCATATGTAGCTAAATGGGATGGCAATAATTGGGCTGAACTTGAGGGGACTAATCGGCTTGCTGCAAATGAATCGATTCTGGATATGTGCAATGATAAAAAAGGATATATATATGCGGCAGGTAGGTTTACCAATACTAGCGGCAAATATTATGTAGCCAAATGGGATGGTACTAACTGGTCTGAATTGGGAGGCCTTAATGCACTAGCCGCAAATAATTATATTCAAAAAATAGCTATAGACACAAATGGGAATGTGTATGCTATTGGGTATTTTAGCAATAACAGCGGTAAGTATTATGTAGCCAAATGGGATGGCACTAGCTGGACAGAGTTAGGGGGCACTAATTCTTTGTCACCGTCTTATTTTACAAGTTGTGTATATGCAGATAATTATTCAGGCAAGGTTTTTACTTCAAGTGTATTTCCTGAAAATGCTATGGGCAATACCTACTGGGCTTACTACCAAACCAATCCCCTTCCCCTCAAACTCATCTCATTCTCGGCCAAACAAAGCAACAATGTAGTAACCCTACAATGGCAAACCGCCAACGAAGTAAATACCCAATCCTTCACCATAGAGCGCAGCTCAGACGGGAAAACGTTCACCACAATAGGTACAGTACCTGCTAACGGCAGTGGTAACAGCACTTATAGTTTCACAGACATAACACCCCTTCAAGGCATGGAGAATTTCTATCGCCTAAAAATGATAGACAAAGATGGCAGCTTTACTTATAGCAAGATAGTAGAGGTACAATTGTCAATTAACAATTATCAATTATCAATTACCCCCAACCCTGCCAAAGGCAATGCAGTATTGCATTTCAAGCAAACGGTTTCCTTGGCATCCATAGCGGTGTATAATTCAGTAGGGCAAAGGGTATTGGCAAAAGAGATAGACGGAAGCACTTATAGTAGCTATACCTTGCCCATCCATCAGTTATCGGCTGGTACTTATACGGTAACCGTACATACTAAAGAAGCCGACTACAATAGTAAATTGGTAGTAGAGTAGGCAGGGCTTTTAAATAATTATAAAAGAGGGTTTGGCTTACAAGTAGCCAAACCCTCTTTTTCTTTATGCCAAAACAAGCTGCTGCCCTACTACTCTAGGTCAAACTTTGTGTTGCTGGCTATTGCCCATGCAAGCGTGCTACTTGTCCCAGATGCAATTTTTGAGCTTCCCCATCTTCTTCGCTTCGGTAAAAGCCCAATAGATAGCTAATCCATGAACGGTGCTATCGCCGTAAAAGCTAAATATTGGACAGGATGCTTGGACACAAAATATTGTATATTCTTACCGGGTCAACTTGCCTTTGACAAATAGATGCTTATATTTGACAAATAATCTGTCTAGTGATTTGTCAAAATAAATGTCAACTACTATGGCTGTACAATTGCATCGGGAATACCCTCATTTATCGTTTAGAAAAAACTGGTCATTAACGGGAACTTCACAGTTTTTGCTTGGCCAATGTGCTGCATTTGTCAGTGCCATTAACAATACCCCGATAATGCCAAAACATTACCAGGAATTGATGAATGTGTCGCTGATTAAAGGTGCGCAGGCTACCACGGCTATTGAGGGCAACACTTTGTCGGACGATGATATAAAGAGGATGCTTGCTGGCGACAAAATGCCGCCAAGCAAGGAATACCAGGAAATTGAGGTAAGGAATATATTGGATGCGTTTAATGAACTTTTGCAGGAAGTTATCGCCAACAATGAAACCAATTTAATTTCAGCCGACCTGCTAAGGCGTTTCCAAAGGATGGTTGGCAAGGGCTTGGGGGAGCATTTTGCCGCTATACCCGGGCAATTCAGGAACAATGATGTGGTAGTAGGAAATTACAGGTGCCCCGATTACAGGGATGTGCCGGTTTTGGTTGATGAATTTTGTAAATGGCTACGGGATGAGTTTGGTTTTGAGAAGCAAACCAAAACATTTAGCGAGGTAGTGATCCAAGCAATTGTATCGCATATTTATATAGAATGGATACACCCATTTGGTGATGGCAATGGCAGGACTGGCCGATTGGTAGAATTTTATATTTTGCTTCGTGGTGGCAACCCGGATATTGCTTCGCATATACTTTCAAACCACTATAACCAAACGAGGGCTAATTATTACAGGCAAATAGAAAAAGCAACGTCTACCAATGACCTTACCGGCTTTATTGAATATGCCTTGCTGGGCTTTAGGGATGGGCTGAAACAGACACTGGAAACTATTCAAAAAAGCCAGTTTGTAAACTCCTGGCAAAAATTGATTTACGACAAGTTCGATGGCGTGCACATGAACAAGAAGGATGTATTTAAACGGCAGCGGGCATTGGCTTTAGAATTGCCAATGGAACAGCCTTTTTCTTTGCTTGAGGTACCCGATTTGTCTATAAAACTTGCCAGGTTCTACAGCAATTTGTCCGAAAGGACATTGGCGAGGGATATTGAAAAATTATTGGAGCTCGAATTAATCGTAAAAGACAAAGGCAAATACATAGCAAACACTGGATTGCTAAAGGGCTTGATTGCTAAAAAGAGAACAGCAAG
Organism: Parasediminibacterium schistidii; assembly: GCF_046546515.1. Lineage (NCBI taxonomy): Bacteria > Pseudomonadati > Bacteroidota > Chitinophagia > Chitinophagales > Chitinophagaceae > Parasediminibacterium > Parasediminibacterium schistidii. The sequence continues at coordinate 64,627 of NZ_JBKHKJ010000015.1, forward strand.
ATAGTAAGCATAGATGCAACAGGGCAAACGCATCAAAATTTAATCTGCGCCTAATTGCCTATTTTATTCAAAAATGCCTCTTTTCAGTCCTTTTGCCTCATAGCCGGCGGGCTTCGTCCTGGCAACGCCACTCTATTTTATCCTTTGAAAAAAATATGCTGCGCATTTTTTTCAATTTTGGCTCTGCCAAAACCGGATAAAATAAGGTGGCTTATGCCAGGACTGGTGTCAAACTCGAAGATTCGAGCAAAATGAATTTTGATGCGTTTACCCTGATAGATGCAACTTTCCTTTTTTAACTTGCCAATGTTTGGTTAGGTTTCACCTGATTTGATAGCAATGGATTAGGAAAGCAAAAGGTTCAGCTTGTAATAACTGGCTTAACCTTTTCCGTGTACTGTTTTTAATTTTTCACATCTATTTCTTCAAAATGTAAAAAAAGAGAGCCACGCCAATAGTTCCTATCCACAAGGCAAACATCCTCCATCATGGGGGCATTTTGGGGCGCTCATGGGGGCATATTTCCCCCATATAGGATTGTTCTTTTGCACGCGTCCAAAATCAATACCAACTTTGTAGTATATGGCTCCTTGTTTGCGTTGGCACTGGCCCTGTGTATTCAAAACCTCCGAGGTTTTTGAAACCTCGGAGGTTTTTTGTGGTTAGCCTCGCATTGGCTCGCTGCCCCGGTGGGCTTATTTTTAATATACAAAAAAACCGTTATGACAGTTTACATCTTTACTCACAAAACACTCAAAAAGCACTCACTTTTCCTCGAAAATCACTCACAAATCACCCACAAATCACTCAAAAAACACTCACGAATCACTCACAAAACACTCACTTGTAAAAAGCATAAAACACTGTATTTCAATGAGTTATGTTGCAAAAAGACCTCAAAATTCAATTTTGGCTTCCTAAAGCCAGCCAAACCAAGCAGGCAATGCCCCTGAAAATGGGCTATAAAAGTTTTCGCTTTGCCCCACATCAAGGTTGCAGGCAATGCTAAGTTTACACTCACCTGTGCCTAAAAAAAGAATTAGTCGCTAATATTCTAATTAATTTGTTCAGCTACAAATTGTTATATTTAAGTTCTATAGCAAAGCAAAAATCATAATATTATACTCATTAATGATTATCAAATGGAAATAGGGGTAGATAGTTTTGCATCGGCCATGTATGGCAGCAATGCATTGAGCAGTGTAGATGCCATGGAGCAATTATTGGAGCGTATATCCGTAGCTGATGAGGCCGGGCTGCATGTGTTTGGCATTGGTGAACACCATAAAAAGGAATTTTTGGATTCTGCTCCGGCCGTTATACTTGCGGCGGCTGCTGCAAGGACGAAAAATATCCGGCTCACCAGTGCCGTTGCTGTATTAAGCACTGCCGACCCAGTGCGGGTGTACCAAAGCTTTGCAACGCTGGACTTGATTTCCAAAGGCAGGGCTGAACTGGTAGTTGGCCGTGGTTCTGCCATAGAGGCTTACCCTCTTTTTGGTTTTGACCTGAACGATTATGATGCCTTGTTTAAAGAAAAGCTGGATTTGCTGCTCCGCATCCGTGAACACGAGTTTGTTACGTGGTCGGGCAAGTTTAGGGCAGCCATGCACAACCAACCTGTTTATCCAAGGTCGCTACAGGAAAAATTGCCTGTTTGGCTGGGCGTAGGCGGCACGCCAGAATCATTTATAAGGGCAGGAACATTGGGGCTGCCATTGATGGTGGCCATTATTGGAGGTGAAACAGAACGTTTCCGCCCATTGGTTGATTTATACAGGGAAGCAGGCCGCAGGGCTGGCTTTTCACCAGAGCAATTAAAGGTTGGCTTGCACTCACCGGGCTATGTAGCTGCCACAACCGAAGAAGCCATTGCAGACTATTACCCAGGCTATGCAGAGCTTTGGACGAAGCTGGGCAAGGAACGCGGCTGGCCACCTGTAACCAAAGGGCAGTTCAATGCGTTGATTGCCCCTAAAGGTGTATTGGTAGTAGGTTCCCCAGAACAGGTTGCCGAAAAGCTGTTACGGCATAGCGAAGCATTGGGCGGCGTTGACCGCTTTACTTTTCAAATGGATAATGCAGGGCTTACGCACCAACAATTGATGCGGTCGATAGAATTGATTGGGAGGGAGGTTATTCCGTATTTACATGGAAAATAGCTCAGCAAGAATTAAGTATTATTGCATCTTCATTCCCTGTTTAAACACCAATTGGTTAAAATCCTGCTAATATTATAGACTATCCAAAGTTCTTTAAAAACTATTTTATGCAATAAAAACTATTTGGTATCTCATTTAAACATAGCCTTCAAGGCTTTTCTGAAAGCTATAAGATCAGATGCTGTACATCCAAGTTATGCCATTGGTATTTTTGGCGTATCGCAAAAAAGAAGAAATCACTATATTGCCAGCATTATAGTCGTAAGTGGTAAGTAATAAGTCAAAAGAAAAGAATTAAAAATTACCATGCCATCAACGGAAGATGATTTTAGGAGCAGGAGAACAGGGAAAGACACCATGGTTATGGTTGCAGATATTAGCCGTGCTGTGGTGATATTGGCTGTGGCATTTTGCTTGTTGTTTGGGCAAATGCTTAAAATAGAGCAAGTGATAACGGTTGACCCGCTGCTACGGTATATGTTTGGGGGTATTAGCTTGATGTATGGTAGCTTTCGGTTGTACAGGGGCATAAAGAGGGACTATTAATGATGATGAACAAAAAAAACATTGTATCCGGAATTATATATGGGTTTGTGTTTCTTGCATCCTGCAACAACGCCCCAGTAAAAACCCAGCCCGATACCCCACAGCAAGGCACTATCAACATAAGCGTGGACGAGAGTTTTAAACCCGTGATAGACGAGCAGATAAAAGTATATGAGTCCACGTTCCCCAATGCGCATATTATAGCCAATTACAAACCAGAAGCCGAGTGCCTTAAAGATTTACAAAACGATAGCACAAGGATGGTAATTGTGGCAAGGGGGCTTACAGAAAATGAAATAGTTTATTACAAGGCAGCGTTAAGGTTCAAGCCGCAGTTTGCCTTGGTAGCTTATGATGCGGTAGCAGTAATTGTGAATGCTGCAAGCAACGACACAGCCTTTACCCTAAGCCGTTTGCAGCATATATTAGCAGGGGACGAAAAAATAACCGCTGTGATGGATGGCAAAAACGCCACCAGTACGGTGCGGTATTTGCAGGACAGTATTTTAAAAGGAAAACCTTTTGGTACAAACGTTGTTGCCGCAAAAAACAGCGAAGACGTAGTGGCTACAATCACTAGCAATGATAATGCAATTGGTTTTGTAGGCTTGGATTGGGTGGGCGATAATTACGATGCCCAGCAACAGGAAGCGTTAAAAAAATTAAAATTAGGCTTGGTAGAATGTGTGCGTTGCGTTGAAAAAGGGTATTTTGCAAGGCCATCTGCGGCTTCTATCAGCTATGCACAATACCCTTTAGCACGGCCTTTGTACTATATAGTGAAGGAGAATGCCACAGGGCTTGGCACAGGGTTTGCAAACTTTCTAAGTTTGGAACGGGGGCAATTGATATTCAGGCGGGCATTTTTAGTGCCAGCTATGATGAATTTTAATAAAAGAAAAAGCAATATCACAGATGCTGATTAATATTAATAATAAAACAGGCAACATGAAGAGAATACTTCCGGTAATTTTTACGGCTTTGTTAATAGCCAATGTGGTACACGCCCAAAGCATAGCAGACGGCATTAAAATGCTAGGCTATGAAAAAAACAAGAGCGCAGCAGACATACTAAAAAAAGTATATGATGCCAATAACAAAGACCCACAAGCAGTTTATTGGTATGGGCAGGCATTTTTGGCTGTTGATGACATAAAAGGGGCTAAAGCCATTTACCAAAAAGCACTACAAGACGGCGTGAACGACCCTTGGATTTTAATAGGCATGGGGCATGTGGAATTGATGGAAGGCGGCGACGTAAACTCGGCCAAGCAAAAATTTGAGCAGGCTATCACCATGGCTAAAGAGCCTAAAGGCAAAAACAAAGGCAAGACAAACCCTGCTATATTAGATGCTATTGGCCGTGCCAATGCAGATGGGGGCAGCAAAATTGGCGACCCATCTTACGGTATCGATAAATTAAAAGAAGCGGCTGCACTTGATCCAACTAGTGCCGACATCATGATAAACATGGGTATCAATTATTTGAAAATGGGCAGCGATCAAGGTGGAGAAGCCGTGAAAGCATATAACGATGCTGCGGCAAGGGAACCTAAAAACCCCATACCTGCTTACCGCATTGGCAAAGTGTACCAAAGCCAGAACAATAAAGACTTGTTTGAGCAATACTACAGCACAGCTATTGCTGCAGATCCTGCTTTCCCGCCAGTATATCTTTCTTTGTATGATTTTTATGCCTATAAAGACGTAAACAAGGCAAAAGATTATATTGAAAAATACATACAGTATGCAGACAAAGCCTGTGAAACAGACTATTTCTACGCTAACTACTTGTTTATAGCGGGCAACTACCAGCAAAGCCTAGACAAAGCAAAAGCCATGGATGCAAGCGATTGCAAATCGTACTATCGCAACAGCTTGTTGTTTGCTTACAACTACGACAGGCTGGGCGATTCTTTGCAAGCGAAAAATTATATAGAAAAATATTTTGCAAATGCCCCTGCGGATAAAATCAGGAACAGCGACTATGAAGTAGCTGTGAAAATATATGCTAAATTCCCAGATAGCATATCCACAATTACTGCTATATCCTACCTGCAAAAAGCAATAGATGCAGACAGTGTTGTCGCAGACAAAGTAAACTACAGCAACCAAGCCGCAGACATATATGGCAAGGCGAAAAAATATAGCGACCAAATAAAGTGGCTGCAAAAAGCTATACAATTGAAGGGTGGCAGCATGGGCGAGGCCGATTACTATAAAATGGCCAGTACTGCCTATAGCGGGAAAGACTTTGCGGCCACAATGGAAGTAGCAAAAGCCTACATAGCTGCCTTCCCAGAAAAGCCACAAGGATACTACTTCAATGTTCGGGCTGCAAAAGCATTGGACTCTTCAGCTTCAATAGGCACTGCTGTAGAGCCTATTCTGCAACAAAACACTTATTTGTTAAAAGATACAGCTACCGCTAACGTGGTAAAGAATAAAAAAGCTGTTTTTAATAACCTGTATTATTTGCTGGTTTATTACAACGACAAGCTAAAAGATACCCCGAAAGCAAAAGAAACCTGCAACCAAATGCTGGCATTGTACCCAGATGCAGGGGAGGAAAATGCGTTTGCTGTGAAAACAAAAGAAGCATTAGAAAAATCTTTACTAAAGCCTAAACCTGCAAAAGCAGAGGCAAAGCCTAAGCCTTAGACAAAATTTATTAAAAAAGCCCTCTTGTTTGAGGGCTTTTTTCCTTTGTATGCATCACATCCTTATTTTTGTAACTTACAAACGTTCCCAATATGAGCTGGCTTCCCTTTTTGTTAGATGTTACCGATACTTCCGCTGCTAGTTATTTCCCCATTGGGCTTCAATTAATTTTTGCAGCAGGGTTTGTTGCTACCATGATTGGACTTTCTGCATTGGTAGGCCCCAAACGCCAAACAAGCGACAAGCTGGAAAACTTTGCGAGTGGTATTGAATCGCACGGTGATGCCCGCCAACCAATGGCTGTTAAATATTTTTTAGTAGCTATCTTGTTTGTTTTGTTTGATGTGGAAGTTATTTTCTTTTACCCTTATGCAGTTAATTTCAGGTCGCTGGGCTGGAGTGGCTTTGTAGAAGTGCTGATGTTTGTAGGCTTCTTTTTAATTGGGTTTACCTATATCATAAAAAAAGGTGCATTGAATTGGGAAGATTAGTGTTGTTTTGAATTTTAAGTTTTAAGTTTTGAATTGATGCAGGTACTTTAATGCGCTTAATTTGAACTAATTTGTAGTAGAAGGGTTTAGTTTATTATTATTTTAAACTTAATATATGCGTCCAGTACGTTTTAATATCAATGCCAAGCAAGCCAACATCAACGATGCTGTGGCTTCGGCTCCTGCGCCAGATGGGTTTGGCGGCGATGGCTTTTTTGCCACCAAAATGAGCGATGTAGTAGGGCTTGCCCGAAAAAACTCGTTGTGGCCACTGCCTTTTGCCACGTCTTGCTGCGGCATAGAATTTATGGCCACCATGGCTTCGCATTACGACTTGTCAAGGTTTGGTGCGGAAAGGGTTGGTTTCTCGCCCCGCCAGTGTGATTTGCTGATGGTAATGGGTACTATTGCCAAGAAAATGGGGCCTGTTTTGCGCCAGGTTTATTTGCAAATGGCCGAGCCACGCTGGGTGATAGCTGTTGGTGCCTGCGCTAGTAGCGGTGGCATTTTTGACACTTACAGCGTGTTGCAAGGTATTGACCAAGTAATACCTGTAGATGTGTATGTGCCAGGCTGCCCGCCAAGGCCAGAAGCTATTATTGATGGCTTTATGCGCATACAAGACCTTGTAGGCCAAGAAAGCATACGCAGGCGGAATGGTGAACAATACAAAGCTTTGTTAAACAGCTACGGAATAGAATAATAAATATGGCAATATCTAATACAGACATACAGCAAAAACTGGTGGAGAAATTTGGCGATGCGGTTACCAATTTCGCCGAGCCTTATGGTATGCTTACTTTTGAAGCACCCAAGGAATTGAACCTGAAGGTATTGCAGTTCTTGTACGATGACGAGGCATTGCAATTCAAGTTCATGACCGATTTGTGTGCTGTGCATTACCCTCATCAAAAAGGCCGGGAACTAGCTATAGTTTACCACTTGCACAATCTAGTGGAGAATGTACGCATTCGTTTCAAGGTATTTACCGATGTAAACAGCCCAGATGTGTACACAGCATCCAAGTTATTTTCTGCTGCCAACTGGATGGAAAGGGAAACCTACGATTTTTTTGGGGTTAATTTTGTTGGCCACCCAAAATTGAAACGTATTTTGAACGTGGACGAGATGGATTATTTCCCTATGCGGAAAGAATTTCCACTCGAAGACCAGACAAGGACGGATAAAGATGATGAGATGTTTGGGAGAGGATAGGTATAATTAGGAATTATAAATTAGGAATTATTTGGTTCTCTTACTTCGTATAATTCGTTCAAATTCGTGTTGAAAGTAAAATTCGTGTTTCAGGTTAAATTTGTGTTGTTCGTATAAAAAATAAATCATTCCCTATAAGGGGCTGTGCTTATGGATCATCATGTAAAATTGCCGGAAGGCTCAATTGAGAAGCTTACTACCACATTAAATTTTGGCCCTACACACCCTGCTACGCATGGTGTATTTCAAAATATATTAGAGTTGGATGGGGAACGTATTGTAAGTACCGAGCAAACGGTTGGTTACATACACCGTGCCTTTGAGAAAATAGCAGAACGCCGCCCACTCTACCAAATTACGCCACTTACCGACCGACTGAATTATTGCAGCAGCCCCATCAACAACATGGGATGGCATATTACCTGCGAAAAATTACTAAAAATAAAAATCCCTAAAAGGGTAGATTATCTCCGCATAATCATCATGGAACTGTCGAGGATTTCAGATCATTTGATTTGTAATTCTATTGTGGGTGTGGATAGCGGCGCATATACAGGCTTCCTGTATGTGATGCAGTACCGTGAGTTGATTTATGAAATTTATGAGGAAATTTGCGGCTCAAGGCTTACAACGAATATTGGCCGTATCGGTGGTTTTGAAAGGAATTTCAATGCTACTTCTTTTCAGAAACTGGAAAAATTCTTAAAAGAATATCCGGGGGTATTGAAAGAATTTGGCAACCTGTTTATCAGGAACCGGATTTTTATGGACAGGCTGCAAAATACAGGCGGCATCAGTGCTGAAAGGGCATTGAACTATGGCTTCACTGGCCCCAACCTCCGTGCTGCTGGCGTGGATTATGACGTAAGGGTACATACGCCCTATTCCAGCTACGAAGATTTTGACTTTACCGTGCCTATTGGTAAATCAGGTGATAACTATGACCGCTTCTTGGTAAGGGATGCGGAAATGTGGCAAAGCCTAAGCATAATAGAGCAAGCATACAAAAAGGTACAAGAATTTAAAGGGGCAGATGCCGAAGTCTATCATGCCGATGTTCCAGAATATTACCTGCCTCAAAAGGAAGATGTTTACACTAAGATGGAAGCCTTGATTTGGCATTTCAAGATTATCATGGGCGAAACAGCGATACCGAAAGGCGAAGTATATCAAAGTGTGGAGGGTGGAAATGGTGAACTGGGCTTTTATTTAATCAGCGATGGGGGCAGGGCACCTTACCGCTTGCATTTCCGCAGGCCTTGCTTTATTTACTACCAAGCGTATGAGGAATTGACCAAGAATGGTTTGTTGAGCGATGCCATCATTACCATGAGCAGCTTGAATTTGATAGCAGGTGAGTTGGACGCTTAGATTTATTTTAAATTTTGTGTTTTGAATTTTAAATTAAGGTTGGTTTAAGTAATTTAACCAATGATTAAATAGAGTTATAACGATGAGTATTCAATTTTCAGAACAAAAATTGGCAAAGGTGGGCGAGATAATAGCCCGCTACCCGGAAGGGAAGCAAAAAAGTGCTTTGCTGCCTGTTTTGCATTTGGCACAGGAGGAGTTTGGCGGATGGTTGAGTGCCGACACGATGGATTATGTGGCTGAATTGCTATGCATTACACCGATAGAAGTATATGAAGTGGCTACATTTTACAGCATGTACAACACAAAACCTGTAGGCAAATTCATGTTTGAAGTTTGCCAGACTGGGCCTTGCATGGTAAATGGCTGCGATGACATCATTGCTTATATTGGTGAAAAACTAAGCATCAAACCGGGCGAGACCACAACAGATGGTTTGTTTACGCTGAAAACGGTAGAGTGCTTGGGTGCTTGTGGCTACGCCCCAATGATGCAATTGGGTAAATTTTACAGGGAGCATTTAACTAAGGAAAAAGTAGATGAAATAATAGCTGAGTGCAGGAACAAAGCAGCTTTAAACAACTAAGCAAAAAATGAAGAAATATATTTTATTTATAGTATTGTTGGTTTCGGGGTTTGCTGCAACGGCACAAACGGATGCTGAAAAAGCGATAACCGCAAAAGTAGAAGCACTGAACCAAGCCATTTTTGCAAACAAGGACAGCTTGGCACTTGAAAGCCTTTTAGCGAAAGAAATTACTTATGGGCATTCTGGTGGAAAACTAGAAAACCGTACACAAATGATAAATGGTGCTTTGGCCAATAAATCTGTTTATGAGAACGTACAAACAGATATGGTTTCTATTATGTTCGTAGGCAAAACTGCCATAGCAAGGCATATTCTTACAGCAATAGAAAAAGCAGCCGATGGCAAAGTAGCCCCATTAAAGCTAGGCATATTGCAGGTATGGGTAAAAGAAAAAAAGAACTGGAAACTGGTAGCTAGGCAGGCGGTGAAAATAGCTTAGGCTTTAGGCTATTTTAAATGATTAATTTTAAATTTTGAATTGGGGCAGGTTGTTAGAGTATAAATAATTTACTAAGAATAAATATTTATCATCATGAAACTGAATCCTTATATACTTTTTAGTGGCAATGCTGAAGAAGCATATACCCTTTACGCAAGTGTTTTTGGTGGTGAAATACTTCAGGTAAGCAGGTTTGGCGATAGCCCGATGCCTTGTGACGAAAGCGAGAAAAATAAAATAATGCACGCTAGGTTGCAGTTTGGCGACAACCTTATTATGTTTTCTGACGGAAGGAAAGAAGATGCTTCTGCTGATGGGTATATTCAATTGAGTGTTGAAATAGATAGCTTAGAAGCAATAAATACGATTTTTGAAAAGATGAGCGAGGGCGGCATTATAATAATGCCTTTGCAGGATATGTTTTGGGGCGCAAGGTTTGGGATGCTGCAAGACAAATTTGGCATTAACTGGATGTTTAACCATACTTTACAACAATAAGATGGGGATAACCAATGCCATATTAAGGGTAAGGGAACATCGCAAATCGGACAAATATGCCGATGTTGAGTTTTTGATTGACAGTGGCGCAGTATATAGCTTGGTGCCAGGGAAAATATTGGATGGGTTGGATATAGAACCATACCGGGAAATGAGTTTTTCGCTGGCAGATGGCAGCACCATAAAAAGAAGGCTTAGCTCGGCTTACTTTGAATTTGAAGGCGAAGGTGGCCCTGCCCCGGTTGTGTATGGCGAAGAAGGGGATACCCCCCTGCTTGGTGCAACAACTTTGGAATCAATAGGTTTGGTTTTGAACCCTTTTACAAGGACATTGCACCCGATGAGGTTGTTGATGGCAGGTTTGAATAAAGATAAATAGTACAAACCTTTACTGGGTTTTGAACCCAGGTTAAGCAATAAATAACTAGAGTATGGGCTTAAAATTATTATTAGACAAGGCAAATGTACCGGGCATCAGGGGCTACGAAGTTTACCGCCGGGAAGGTGGGTACACTAGCCTTGAAAAAGCCTTGCAAACAATGACGCCAGAAGCCATTCTTGAGGAACTCAAGAAAAGCGGTTTGCGTGGGCGTGGTGGTGCAGGCTTCCCTACGGGCATGAAATGGAGTTTTATTGCCAAGCCAGAAGGCGTGCCTCGCCACTTGGTGTGCAATGCGGATGAAAGCGAGCCGGGTACTTTTAAGGACAGGTACTTGATGGAGTTTTTGCCACACTTACTAATTGAGGGGTTGGTAATTTCTTCCTTCGTATTGGGTTCAAACGCTACCTATATATATATCCGTGGCGAGTACGCTTGGATACCAGACATTTTAGAACAAGCCATAGCCGAGGCAAAAGCCAATGGCTTTTTAGGCAAGAATATTTTAGGCACAGGGTTCGACTGCGAAATTTATGTGCAGCGTGGGGCAGGGGCTTATATCTGTGGCGAGGAAACTGCCTTGATAGAGAGCTTAGAAGGCAAACGTGGCAACCCAAGAATCAAGCCGCCATTCCCAGCCATTAAAGGTGTTTGGGACAGGCCAACAGTTGTAAATAATGTGGAAACATTGGCTGCTGTAGTACCGATAATAAGGATTGGTGGGGAAGAGTATGCTAAAATAGGCGTTGGCCGCTCTACGGGTACTAAATTGATGTCTGCCTGCGGCAATATCAACAAGCCTGGCGTGTATGAAATAGACATGACCATCAGCGTAGAAGAATTTATTTACAGCGATGAATATTGTGGGGGCATACCCAATGGCAAAAAGCTGAAAGCCTGTATCCCCGGTGGTTCATCCGTGCCGATATTGCCTGCCAACCTATTGCTAAAAACTGCAAAAGGCGAAACACGCTACATGAACTACGAAAGCCTAAGTGATGGCGGTTTTGCCACAGGCTCGATGATGGGTAGCGGCGGCTTTATTGTATTGGACGAAGACCAATGCGTGGTAAAGCATACCCTAACCTTAGCCCGTTTCTACCGCCACGAAAGCTGCGGCCAATGCAGCCCCTGCCGTGAAGGCACAGGTTGGATGGAAAAAATACTGATGAGCCTAGAAAAAGGGAAAGGGAAAATAAGCGATATAGATTTGTTGTGGGATATACAGCGCAAGATTGAAGGCAATACCATCTGCCCCTTGGGCGATGCTGCCGCTTGGCCAGTAGCCGCTGCCATACGCCACTTCAGGGACGAGTTTGAATGGCATGTAACCAACCCACAGGAAGCTCAAATCAGGAATTTTGGCTTGGCGCACTATGCGGATGAGATACATGTACCTGCTTAGTCGTCAGTGGTCAGTCATCAGTGGTCATTAATTAAAACCCTTTGGTTATTTTTTTACTACAATCATTAAATCATTAATAAAATAGTTTGCAGAAGATAACCAGTATAGAAATTAAAAACTTTAAATCCATACGGCACGCCGAGGTAAAGGACTGCCGCAGGATTAATGTTTTTATTGGTTATCCAAACGTCGGGAAGAGCAATATTTTGGAGGCGTTGAGTGGCTTGGTATATGAACATTCTGATTACCCCAATTTTAAAAACTTATGTAGATATAATAATAATAGAGAAATTTTTTTTAATGGAAATACAAAGGAAAATGCAGAAATAACATTAAATGATTCTTATTTTCTATCATATTATTATTATGATTCCGACAGAATAAATATAGACTTGCATGACCCTCGATTTAAAGAAATTAAAAATGAGGCTAAAGGTTCTAAAGGTATAGTTATAAGAGAAGCTGTTAATACATTTCTTTTTTCTGTGGATAGCACTGGTGGCTCTCCTAGAGTTCGTTATTATTCGGAAAATAGTGGAAAAGGTGTTGTATTTAATCTAAAGAAATATGCGTTTGATAAAAGCATGTCTAATGAAAATAAAATTAGAACTTCATCACTAAGTATTCCATTTGGTGAAAATATTTCAGATATCATTTTAGATAATAAGGAATTTAAAAATGAAGTGATTTCTTTATTTAAGGTCTATGATTTGAGTGTTTCTTTTGATGTTGGGTTGAATGAAATAAGGGTATTTAAAAACTTGGATGAACAAAATATTTTTTCTTTGCCACTATATTTAGTCGCAGATACATTGCAACGCCTAATTTTCTATAAAGCAGCTATTGCAAGCAACAAGGATGCAGTTCTCCTTTTTGAAGAACCAGAAGCACATATGTTCCCACCCTATATTGCCAAATTTACTACGGATATTCTTTTCGACAAAAATGATAACCAGTATTTTATTGCAACGCATAGCCCTTTTGTAATCAACGAATTTATAGAAGAGTTAGAGCCTAAAGAATTGGCTGTTTATGTGGTTGATTATGATAAAGGGGAAACAATTATAAAAAGGTTGACCGATGAAGAGATACATGAGGTTTCTCAATATGGGATAGATTTATTTTTTAACCTTGAAGGATACCTAGATAAATATGGACAGCCACATAGTGCCTGAGTGCTATATAGACACTATGTTAATTGAAATACTTGTGCCACCCGCAAAAGGGAAAAAGTATAATCATAAAAAGGGTTGCAGGAATGTAGCGAAGGAATTGCAAGAAAATAGTTTAAAAGATGAATTTGCAGTTGCTATTATTGATAAAAATAAAAATAGCATAGATTATTTAAAAGTGTTTTTGATTCTGGATGAGGTACAAAATGATTTAATACTCTATCGACATAAAAATGAAGCGAAGCATCATTATTTTATTCAAATTTGCCCGGCAGTAGAAAAATGGATATTTAAAGTTTGCGATGAGGAAGCTATTAGTTTAAATGATTTTGGTTTGCCTTGTGATTTTGACAGGTTTAAATTACTTACAAAATCGCAGGACAGTACGCATGACAAGCGATTTTTAGAACTTTTTAATAGGTTTAGAAGTAGCAATAACCCAAAAGTGAAGAAATTAAAAGGCTGGATTAAACTGTTGAAAGAGAAAAATTATCAAGTAGATATAAAAGAATTGAGAAATGCCTGATACCCCATTATTTAAAGTAACCATTGATAATATCACGGTAGAAGTGCCTGCTGGTACGTCTATACTAGAAGCTGCCCGTAAAATAGGCGGCGAAGTTGCACCCCCTGCCATGTGCTTTTACAGCAAGCTGAAAGGCAGCGGTGGCAAGTGCCGCACCTGTTTGGTAGAGGTAAGCAAGGGTTCTGAAAAAGACCCTCGCCCTATGCCGAAATTGGTAGCCAGTTGCCGCACCACGGTAATGGATGGCATGGAGGTAAAAAACATAACTAGCCCCAAAGTAATAGACGCAAGGGCAGGTATTGTGGAATTTCTATTATTGAACCACCCATTGGATTGCCCTATTTGCGACCAAGCGGGCGAATGCCATTTGCAGGATTTAAGCTATGAGCATGGCAAAGTAGGTACACGTTATGAATTTCAACGCCGGACTTTTAAAAAGCAGGATTTAGGCCCTTATATACAACTGCACATGACCCGTTGCATCATGTGTTTCCGTTGTGTATTTACCGCAGACCAATTGACAGATAAAAGGGAACATGGTGTTTTAGACAGGGGCGACCATGCCGAAATAGCTACTTTCATCCAAAAAAGCCTTGACCACGATTTTATTGGCAATGTGATAGATGTTTGCCCGGTAGGCGCTTTAACAGACAGGACTTTCCGCTTTAAAAACCGTGTTTGGTTCCTGAACCCAACTGATGCGCATAGGGACTGCCCTAAATGCACTGGTAAAGTAACGCTTTGGAACAGAGGCGATGAGGTGTTCCGTGTTACTGCCCGCAAAGATGAATGGGGCGAAGTGGAAGAATGGATTTGCAACGAATGCAGGTTTGAGAAAAAGAAAACCAGCGATTGGGTAATAGAAGGCCCAAGGGCTATCAGCCGACACTCTGTAATTTCGCAAGGGCATTATTTGGATGCCGTTAAACCAACAGAAACCTTTGATGCGGTAAATAGTGGGCGTGAACCGCACCTATTGTTGGACATTCACAATGTGAGCGATGTAAACAAACCAAGCATTGACCTAAGTTTGATAGAGGGCCCGGCACATTCCACGGATTTTAATACTAATAAGAACTGAGTATAATATATTGATATGACACTACTTGCATTGGATTGGTTTTTATTTATAGAAAAGTTGGTACTCATTGCTGTTATTATTTTTGGCAGCCTGGGCGTAGCATTATACACAACTTTTGCCGAAAGGAAAGTAGCGGCTGTTCTTCAAGACAGGCCGGGACCTAACCGTGCGGGGCCGTTTGGTTTATTGCAGCCATTGGCAGATGGGTTGAAATTGTTTACCAAAGAAGAAATTATACCCAATACCTCTAATAAACTATTGTTTATTCTTGGGCCAGGCTTGGCTATGACGGCAGCCCTTATGACTTGCGCAGTGGTTCCTTGGGGCAATAAAGTAGTGATGTTTGGCCGGGATATAGCCCTGCAGATTGCAGATATTAATATTGGTATGTTATACGTTTTTGCTGTGGTAAGCATGGGTGTATACGGTATTATGATTGGTGGATGGGCAAGTAACAACAAGTTTTCCCTCATGGCGGCTTTGCGTGGCGCAAGCCAAGCTATTAGCTACGAACTAGCAATGGGCATTTCATTGATTACATTAGTGATGGTAACAGGCACATTAAGCATGAAAACAATTGTGGAACACCAAGTAACAGGCAAAGTGTGGAATATTGTTTACCAGCCCCTCGGTTTCATTATATTTTTTATCTGTGCATTGGCAGAGTGCAACCGTACCCCTTTTGACTTGCCAGAAGCTGAAAATGAATTGAATTTTGGTTACCACCAAGAGTATTCCTCCATGAAACTAGGTTTCTACCTTTTTTCAGAATACATCAATATGTTTATCAGTAGTGCCATTATGGCTACTTTGTTTTTTGGTGGCTACGATTGCCCTTTTGTAAATGAAAGCAATTTTGCACCTAATATTGCGGCTATTATTGGCATAGTAGCTTTGATGACCAAAGTGGTGATATTTATATTTGTATTTATGTGGATCAGGTGGACAATCCCCCGTTTCCGTTACGACCAGTTGATGGATTTGGGCTGGAAAAAATTATTGCCTTTGGCTTTGGTAAATATGCTGGTTACAGGTTTTGTTATTTTATTGCATCAGAATAACTGGCATTTTTAAATTTTACTGGGGATTTAACTACAAATAAAAAAGATATTAATAATATGCAGGCATTAACATCAAGGGCAAAACAGGTAGAACGCAGCCCAATGACATTTTTGGAGCAGTTGTACCTTTGGAACATTGTAAAAGGCATGGCTATTACATTCATGCACATGTTTAAAAAACAGCCTACTATCCGCTACCCAGAGCAAAAACGTGAGTTTAGCCGGGTATTCAGAGGGCTGCATGTGCTGAACAGGGACGAGGAAGGCCGTGAAAAATGCACAGCCTGTGGCTTGTGTGCAGTTGCCTGCCCAGCAGAAGCCATCACCATGGAAGCAGCTGAGCGCTTGGAAGGCGAAGAAAACCTGTACAGGGAAGAAAAATATGCAGCCAAATATGAAATTAATATGCTGCGTTGCATATTTTGCGGCCTTTGCGAGGAAGCCTGCCCAAAAGATGCAATCTTTTTGAGCGAAACTGTTACCCCTTCAGACTATAACAGGAAGAATTTCATATACAAAAAGGAAGATTTGCTTATCCCTAACCCACTTACACAACCAGCAGAATTGGCGAAGGCAAGAGGATTGAATTAATTAGGAATTGAGAATTAGGAATTTGAGGAGGATATTATTAAACCTATATGGTTTTAGAAACCTTATAGGTTTGGGAGTAATCATTTTAACCATATTATCGCAGCAATGGCTATTACACACATATTATTTTGGTTCCTTACGGCTTTGGCACTAGTAAGTGCATTAATGGTTTTGTTGAGCAAAAACCCTGTATTTAGCGTGCTTTGGCTCATTGCCGTTTTCTTTGCTATTTCTGGACATTATATTTTGCTGAACGCACAGTTCTTGGCCATTGTAAACATGATTGTGTATGCAGGTGCCATCATGGTGCTTTTCCTGTTTGTAATTATGTTGATGAACCTGAGCAAAGCTACCGAGCCTCAAAAAAATATATGGTTGCAGATAGCGGGTACTGTTTCGGGCGGGTGCTTGTTAATGGTATTTATCTCCCTTGTAAAACAAGCTACTGAAATGCAAGGCAAAACAGCACTTTTAAAAAATGGCGACATTGGGCTTATTGGCAATTTGGGCAAGGCATTATTCAGCAGTTATGTAGTGCCTTTTGAAATCAGCAGCGTGTTGTTTCTAAGTGCCATGGTTGGTGCAGTTGTAATAGGGAAGAAATAGGGTTGTTTTGAGTTGTAAGTTTTAGGTTTTAAGTTTAATTAAATTATTCATTCATGCCAATACAATATTACATTTTTCTAAGTTTAGCTTTGTTTTGCATAGGGGTTGTGGGGGTGCTTACCCGCCGCAATGCCATTATCATTTTTATGTGTGTGGAGTTGATGCTGAATGCTTGCAACTTGTTGCTGGTAGCTTTCTCCAAAATGCACAATGGCGTGGCTTATGCAGCAGACAAAACATCAATGGTTGGTATAGATGGGCAAATATTTGTATTTTTTATCATGGTGGTGGCCGCGGCTGAAGTTAGCGTTGGGCTTGCCATTATCGTGATGATGTACAGGAACACCCATTCCATTGACGTAAACTTTCTGAACCGTTTAAAAAATTAGTACACCTGCTGGGTGCGTATAGCTGGCATTATAGCCACGCCATTTCAATCAGCGGTATAAACAAGCATTATGAATAAATTGGTTTACTTAGTCCCTTTATTTCCCTTAATCGGCTTTTTGCTCAATGGTTTGGGGTGTAAAGTTTTTACAAAGCAAACGGTTGCTGTTATTGGTAGCGGCTCTATCTTGGCGGCATTTGTTGTTAGTGTATTGTTGTTCCTGCAAGTAAAAGCCAATGGTGCCATTTATGCTCCCTATTTCAATTTTATAGATGTGCCATCCCTTAAAATACCTTTTGCCTTTCAGGTTGACCAACTTTCAGTACTCTTCCTGCTGATTATTACAGGCATTGGCTTCCTTATACACCTCTATTCATCTTCTTACATGCAAGAGGAGCCACCCCAGCATTATGGCCGCTACTTTGCTTACCTCAACCTGTTTGTGTTCTCCATGCTATTGCTGGTAATGGGTGGCAATTATGTAATCATGTTTATTGGTTGGGAAGGTGTTGGTTTGTGTTCGTACCTGCTTATTGGGTTTTGGTTCAAAAATGTTGACTATGGCTATGCGGCTCGCAAGGCATTTATCATGAACCGCATTGGGGACTTAGGTTTTTTATTGGCTGTGTTTTGGATGATTAATAAATTAGGCACAGTTACTTATACGGAAGTATTTGCCAACATTGGCAAACTTTCACCGCAGGATATTACCATTATCACAGCTTTGTTATTTGTTGGGGCAATGGGCAAAAGCGCACAGTTGCCTTTATATACTTGGTTGCCAGATGCCATGGCCGGCCCAACGCCTGTATCTGCCCTGATACATGCAGCTACCATGGTTACTGCTGGTATCTACATGATAGCCCGTAGCAATATATTATATACAAGCGCGCCATCCACGCAAGGTTTTATTGCCATTATTGGCTTGGCTACTGCCTTGTTTGCGGCTACCATAGCTTTGAAGCAAAACGATATTAAAAAAGTTTTGGCTTACTCTACCGTTAGCCAGTTGGGCTATATGTTCCTTGGCTTGGGGGTAGGCGCATATACGGGTGCAGTTTTCCATGTGATGACACATGCTTTCTTCAAAGCCTTGTTGTTCCTTGGGGCTGGTTCTGTAATACATGCCATGCACCATGAGCAAGACATTACCAAAATGGGCGGCTTAAAAAAGTACCTGCCTATTACCCATATTACCTTTCTCTTGGGCTGTTTGGCTATTGCAGGTGTTCCTCCGTTTTCTGGCTTTTTCTCTAAAGATGAAATACTTGCTGCGGCTTATGAAAAGAACCCAATCCTTTACTACTTAGGCGTTGCGGGAGCTTTAATGACTACTTTTTATATGTTCCGTTTATATGCCATGACTTTCCTTGGCAAGTTCCGTGGCACGCATGAGCAAGAACACCATTTGCATGAAAGCCCATCTGCTATGACCATACCATTGGTGGTACTTGCACTTTTGGCAGTGGTTGGCGGAATTATCGGTATCCCAGAAGTATTTGTAAAAGACAGTCATTGGCTGGAGCATTTTCTTGCCCCTGTATTTGCTGGGTCTAAGGCATTGGTAGAGGTGCATGCTGTTGACGGTTCAAGGGAATTGTTGATGATGGGCGTGGTTACAGGCCTAGTATTGGTAACAATAGGCATTGCTTGGAATAAATTTAGCAAGTACGAAACCACAACCGAGGAAGAAACTGGGCTTGGTAAAGTATTGGCTCATAAATGGTACATTGATGAATTGTACAATGCCATTATTGTAAAACCATTGGATGCCTTGGCAGTATTCTTTAAAAATATCATTGAAAAAAGTGTTATCGATGGGTTGGTAAATGGCTTAGGCAATTTGGTAAACTATTCTTCCCGCCAAGTGCGTTTAATCCAAACAGGTCAAGTAGGCGCATATATCCTGATGATGGTATTGTCTATGATAGCCATGATTTTGCTATGGATAAACGATGGCACGATTGTGCGTTTTTTCAGTAAAATATTTTAATAATTGCAGCTTAAGTTTATAAAATAAGATGATCCCGTTATTACTCATATTTATCCCTGTTATCAGCGCCTTGGCCGCTTTCTTTTTCAAGCAAGGCAATGCTGCCAAAAACTGGGCTTTGTTTACGTCTGTCATTACCCTTGTTGTGGCACTCGCAAGCCTTTGCAATGCAAAACCATTAGTGTACGATGCTGCTTGGCTACCAGTTTTGGGCAGCCGTTTTTCCTTGGCATTGGATGGCATGGGCAAAATGCTGGTGCTGCTTACGGCTATTTCCTTCCCTGTGGTAATTGCAGCCACCTATAACAATGAATACAAGCAATCGAATGCTTTTTATGGCTTGATGCTATTGACACAAGCTGGATTGATGGGCGTGTTCTTGGCTAGTGATTGTTTGTTGTTTTATTTCTTCTGGGAGTTGGCACTGATACCCGTTTATTTCCTTTGTTCTATCTGGGGAGGCGAGAAGCGTATTGCAGTTACATTCAAGTTCTTCATTTATACTTTTGTGGGTTCATTATTAATGCTGATAGGCATTTTGTACCTGTACTTTTTAACGCCTGACCATTCTTTTGCTATCAAATCTTTTTACGCATTAAAGCTATCTACTACCGAGCAAAACCTCGGTTTTTGGTTGTTCTTTATTGCATTTGCTATTAAAATGCCCATTTTCCCTTTCCATACTTGGCAGCCGGATGCTTACGAGCAATCGCCTACGGCAGTAACCATGATTTTGAGTGGGGTAATGGTAAAGATGGGCATATTTGCAACCATCCGTTGGTTACTGCCTATTTTTCCTTTGGCCACAGAAAAGTTTGGTGGGGCTATTATTATATTGAGCGTAATAGGGATGTTGTACGCTTCGCTAATAGCCATCAAGCAAGACGATGTAAAACGCCTGATAGCCTATTCATCCATTGCCCACATTGGCCTAATGAGTGCAGCTATTTTTGCCTTGAAGCCTATTGGGCTTAGTGGCGTATTGATACAAATGTTCAACCATGGCATTAATGTAATTGGCCTTTGGATAGTAGCCGATGCCATAGAGCAGCAAACTGGTTCACGCAAATTCAGCGAACTGGGTGGCTTGGCACAAAAAGCACCCACGCTTACCATCTTATTAGTAGTCTTGGCTTTTGCAAACATTGCATTGCCTTTGACCAATGCTTTTGTGGGCGAGTTCTTGATGTTCAATGGCTTGTTCCAATACAATTTCTGGATTGCTGGCATTGCCGGGATCAGCATTATATTGGCGGCTGTTTATACCTTAAACATGGTGCAGAAAATATTTTATGGCAATACCGTTGCCTTAACAGAAAAAGCAGTGGAAACTGGCAGCAATGTACAGTGGATGCTGGTTGTGTTGGTTATCGTGATTATAGGTTTTGGCGTGTACCCACAGCCAATGATTGATTTGACTAAGCAAATAATGCCTTAGAAAGTCGTAAGTTGTAAGTCATAAGTAAATAAACCTAGAAGGTTGGTTGTTCAGAAACACAGGTTTTTTAGTGCAATTTGCAGCTTCACTACGCATAATTACATTTTCTGTCTAGTAGTAAAGTTCGCCGTTCTTTGTGTCCTTTTAGTGAAACGTTTTACCTAAAAGAAACGCCTTTGTGTTTCTTTGCGAAAAACTTTGTGTGCTTTGTGGTTAAATATCCTTGCGTACTTTGTGGTTAAGTACATTATAATATATTTAGTAATCTACCAAAATCCTTATGGGATGTAGGTTTAAAAGGCCCTTGGGTTTATAACCTGTTTTATGAATGCAATTATTCTTTCAGCTTTAAGTGGTGTGGTAATGATGTTCAGCGGCATCTTGCTTTCAAACAAAGCCGCCATTAAATATTTAGCTATTGCGGCATTGCTGGTGTTGCTAGCTGGTAACCTGTCCCAGACTTATGGCTGCTTCACCATTAATGTAGATACCAAAGATTTGCTGGCGTTCAGCAAGTTTGGGCTTTTCTTCAATACCATCATTATTGTTTCTACCCTTGTTTATTTTATACTTAGTGGTAGCGATATAGAAAAAGTAGGTGAAGATGTGGCCGAATATTTCGCCCTTATCTTTTTTGTGCTTTGCGGTGTTACCATTCTTACCTCATTCAACGGCTTATTGATGTTTTTTATCGGGATAGAAATCTTGTCTATACCATTATATATCCTTACAGGTTCAGACAAAAAGAACCTAAAGGGCAATGAAGCCTCTTTGAAATATTTTTTGATGGGTTCTTTTTCAACAGGTATTTTATTAATGGGCATTGCTTTGCTTTATGGTGCAACAGGCAATTTTGGGCTTGCGGCATCTGGTGCTAAGTCTGCCGTTATGGGCATATACAGTGCCGGCATTTTAGCCCCGGTTGGCTTGGTATTGTTGTTTATTGCCATGGCATTTAAGGTATCTGCCGCCCCCTTCCATTTTTGGGCACCAGATGTGTACGATGGCGCACCTAGTGTGTTTACTTCGTTCATGGCTACTATTGTAAAAGCCGCTGGCTTCTTTGCTTTCATCCGTTTGTTTGCAGCCAAATCAGAAGACTTGGGCCCTTCGTGGAAACTATTGTTGTTTGTAATGATTGTTGCTACCCTGTTCATAGGCAATATCACGGCTGTTTTCCAGCAAAGCGTAAAGCGGATGTTGGCATATAGTAGCATTGCGCAAGCTGGTTTCATGTTGTTTGGCCTGTATAGCAGCAATGACTTTGCCAAGGAAGGCATCTTGCTTTACACAGCCGCTTATAGTTTTGCAACCATTGGCATTTTTGCCATATTGGTAAAAATGAAAGACTATTCTTTAGATGGTTACAATGGGCTTTCTAAAACCGAGCCAGTGCTAGCAGCCACAAATGCCATTTTCTTCTTGTCATTGTCCGGCATCCCATTAACTGCTGGGTTCTTTGCCAAATACTATATGTTGGCATCGGCGGTAAAGTCTGGCAGCCCTATCATCTTGGTTATTATTGCCGTATTGTTTGCCGCCATAAGCGTATATTATTACTTTAAAGTAATACAAGCCATGTATTTTAAAGAAGGCAACTCCTTGACCATAGAGCCTATTAAAAGCAGTTTTAAATTCAGTTTAATTGTTCTTGCGGCTATTATTATCATACTAGGTATATTCCCTACTGTATTGTTGAACTGGTATTATTTCTAAAGATAATATTTTTACCATTAAATAGCTATAGGTTGTATAAGGCTCCATCTTTATACAACCTTTTTTATTTTGCATACCCTCAAGATAGTTTTTTTCTCCTTTCTTACTTACTTAATGCTGCTTTGAGACTTCGAGTCTTAGTGGCAAAAAAAAAACAAAAAATAACCAATTCGTATATTTAATTCCCAATCCCTACTTTTGCCGCCTTAAATATTTTATTTATTATGGCATCAACATCAGATATTAGCCGTGGGATGATTTTGAAACTTGACGGTAGCCTGTATAGCGTGGTAGAATTTGGCGAAAACAAAACTGCTCGTGCAGCCGCTAAGGTTTGGGCAAAGCTAAAAGGCGTTGACAACAAACGCAGCATTGAAAAAACATGGAACAGTGGCGAGACGGTGTTCCCAATAAGGGTTGAAAAAAAAACCTATCAATACCTTTATAAAGACGAAACAGGGTACAACCTGATGAACAACGAAACCTACGAGCAAATAGTGCTTGGGGAGGAAATGATAGATGCCCCTCAGTTTTTAAAAGACGGTAGCGAAGTATTTGTGTTTGTGAACACAGAAACAGACTTGCCTATTGGTGCCGAGTTGCCAGAAAAAATAGTGGTAAGGGTTACTTACTGCGAGCCAGGCCTTAAAGGCGACACGGCTACCCGTGCCATGAAAGCAGCCACCATTGAAACAGGCGCAACTGTAAACGTGCCATTGTTTGTAGATGAAGGAGAGCTGATAAGGGTAAATACAAAATCCGGCGATTATATTGAAAGGGTGAAAGAATAGGTCTAGGTTTTGCCACTCGCATTTGGAGCGGGGTTAGGGTGAGGTCTGTTGCCAAACCCCTGAAACCTGAAACTAGAATAAAAATTGGCTATTTTGATAAATTTTAATAGCATTGTACATTAAATAATTGCTATTTTGCCCTTCCGTTGCATAAAATGCCATATAGTTGGGTATGCACTAACTGTTTACTTACAGAAAAAATAAACTTGTTATGGATTTAAAACAAATTCACGAACTGATTAAGCTCATCAATAAAAGCAATATTGGTGAAATAAGCATAGAAGACAAGGATGGCAAGGTAACCATCAAGCAGAAGGAAGACCCTGCAGTGGCCATGTCTCACATGCCTTTGCCAACCCAAGTATACAATGTAGTGCCGCCAGCATCTAATGGCGGACCTTCCCAGTTATCCCCTGCAGAAGTTGCTCCGGCCGCTTCGCCTAAAGCCGCTGATAACTTAGTAACCATCAAAAGCCCAATGATTGGCACCTTCTACCGAAAGCCATCTCCAGATAAACCTTATTTCAGTGAAGTGGGTACAGAGATTGCGCCAGGCAAGGTATTGTGCATTATCGAGGCCATGAAATTGTTTAACGAAATTGAAGCAGAAATTAGTGGTACAATTGTAAAAGTATTGGTAGAAGACAATAGCCCGGTTGAATATGACCAGCCTTTGTTTTTGGTAGAACCTAACTAAGTTGTATGTTATATGTAGTAAGTTATACATTGTATGTTAGAGTAGTGTTCAATTTGTTGTTATACACCTATTGATTGGCTATGTATGTTTACGAGAAAAAAGTAAGCGTTAAAATTTGTCCATATTTTTCTATTTCTCTAATGGGGAAGATTTATAAAAGAAATTGAAAAGGCTATGTTTCCTTTTTTTTTCCTCTACTGTGCCTATGTGTCTTTGTGGTGAATAATAACCCTGATTTAGCTAATTAAGAAAACCATGTTTAAAAAAATATTGATTGCCAACCGTGGCGAGATTGCCCTCCGTGTCATTAGGACTTGCAGGGAAATGGGCATTAAAACGGTGGCTGTTTACAGCACGGCAGATAAAGACAGCTTGCATGTGCGTTTTGCCGACGAAGCGGTTTGTATAGGCAAGCCAGCCAGTTCAGAATCGTATTTGAACATCCCTCACATCATGGCTGCGGCTGAAATTACCAATGCCGATGCTATCCACCCGGGTTATGGTTTTTTGGCGGAGAACAGCAAGTTCTCCCAGATTTGTGCCGATCATGGCATTAAATTTATCGGGCCAACCCCTGATATGATTAATTCCATGGGCGATAAAATTACCGCCAAGGAAACCATGATAAAAGCAGGTGTGCCAGTAGTGCCGGGTAGTGGTGGTTTGTTAAGTAGTATTGAAGAAGCAAAAGACCTTGCTAAAAACAAAGTTGGCTACCCAGTAATTTTAAAAGCTACTGCCGGTGGCGGTGGCAAAGGGATGAGGGTAGTGTGGAAGGAGGACGAAATGGAAAAAGCCTTCAATACTGCCAAGATAGAAGCTGCTGCCTCGTTTAAAAACGATGGTATCTACATGGAAAAGTTTGTAGAAGAACCACGCCATATAGAAATTCAGGTTGCGGGCGACCAATATGGCAATATCTGCCATTTAAGCGAGCGTGATTGTTCCATACAACGCCGCCACCAGAAATTGGTGGAAGAAAGCCCATCGCCATTCATGACCCCAAAACTCCGCAAGGAAATGGGCGAAGCAGCTATCAAAGCAGCAAAAGCCATTAATTACGAAAGCGTAGGCACCATAGAATTTTTGGTGGACAAGCACCGCAACTTCTACTTCATGGAAATGAATACCCGGATACAGGTAGAGCATTGCGTAACAGAAGAAGTGGTAAGTTTCGACTTGATAAAAGAGCAGATTAAAATAGCCATGGGCGAAAAAATATCTGGCAAAAACTACGAACCAAAGATGCATGCAATAGAATGCCGCATCAATGCCGAAGATCCATACAACGACTTCCGCCCTTCACCAGGCAAAATTACTACCCTGCATACCCCAGGCGGGCATGGCGTGCGTGTAGATAGCCATGTGTACGTAGGCTATGTGATACCGCCTTATTACGACAGTATGATTGGTAAGCTAATAACAGTTGCACAAACTCGCGAGGAAGCCTTAGATACCATGTACCGTGCGCTAAGTGAATATGTGATAGAAGGCGTAAAAACAACCATCCCTTTCCACTTGCAATTAATGAAGAACGAAGATTTTCGCAGCGGTAACTTTACAACTAAGTTCTTGGAAACTTTTGAATTGAAATAGTAAGCAGTAGAATATATTTTGAGCGTTATTATTCTTTGAGTATAAAAGGTGAAGCCAATTTTAATTAAAATTGGCTTCACCTTTTTTGTTTATATTTGAATTGTAGAAAGCCCGTTTAACTTATAGTATATGGTACGTACACTTGTAATACCTGAACAACAAAATATTTCTCTTCATTTGCCCCAAAACTTTGTGGGTAAAAAGGTAGAAGTAATTGCCTTTACTGTTGATGAAACAATAGAGGAAATGCCCTTGACTTATTTTGCAAGTGAAAAAATATTGGCAAAGGATTGGTTAACGCCTGAAGAAGACAAAGCATGGAAGGATTTATAAAAGGTGATATTGTTGTTATACCTTTTCCATTTTCAGATTTATCAGGAAGCAAGAAAAGGCCAGCTTTAGTGTTAGCAGATTTGCCGGGTGATGATATTTTATTGTGCCAAATAACAAGCCAACCAACAAAAGATATTTTTGCAATTAAACTTAAACATACTGATTTTGAGCTTGGTTCATTACCCGTTGAATCTTACATAAGGCCAACCCGTATTTTTACTGCGGATAAAAAAATTATTGTACGAAAGGCGGGCATTATAAAAATTAATGTGAGAAACTTAGTAGTGCAGGCAATAATCACTCTTTTAAAATAGGAACTTCTACTTTGTAAATAACCTCCGCTTTATTTCTTTCCAAAGGCTGCTTAGGGTTTGTGGTTCTTTATCCCGCCATTCGTTGATGCTGCCATGCATTTTTTCTTTTGCGTGGATGTTCATCTCTCCAAAAAAATCTTTTATCAAAGCTGTGTCTTGTTCCAATGCCAGTTTGTTGTACAATTGCTGCAATTTTTTTTCATTGGCTATCTCCTCCTCAATGGTTTCTTTTTCCAATTGTTCCCTTGCCAAAGCCTTGGCATCGTAAGTGCCAGTTGGCAATAGCATCTTGGCAATCACGGGCATCAGTTCTATCAACAACAAAATAGCTACCAGCAAGTAATACCTGCTTTGCAGGGCGGCATTGTTTTTAATCAAGTGGTTCAGGGCTTCTATGCGTGTGAGGAAGCCAGCATTCAGCAATTGTGCAAAAAGCTGCTGTTCCTTTTGCTTGGCTATGTCTATGGCGTTCAGGCTGCTGTCAATATGCCACAGGGGCAATGAATCCTCTGTTGCCAATTGTTTATAGGCCTTGTCCAGCCTTTCGTACTCGTTTTGCTTGGCTTTTGCAATGGTAAAAAGCCCCATTTTTTTAGTGCCGCCGCTGCCGTCTGTCTCGGAAATAAAATTTTGCCTTGCCGCCGCTACCTCGCTGTACCGGGTTTGTTCGTTTGCAATCAGCTTGGTTTTTTGCCCTTGCAACTCATTTTTTTGCTGGGCATATAAGCTATCCTGCTGCTTGCGTTTTTCTTGTAGCTTTTGCTCATTGTCTAGCGATATTTGCACATGCACTTCTTTGTTAAACAGGTATAGCAATGCGGGCTGTGCCATAAAAGTGCCAATGGTAATGGCAAGCAAGCCCCGGAACAACAACGGCAGCAGTTGTTTTTTGTTTTGCTTGTTGATGCCTTTTATCAAAGCCCGGTCAATGCTTAAAATAATAGCACCCATAAAAATGCCCAATGCCACTACTACCCAGGCATTATCCACCACTGTGCTAAAAAAATACATCCATGCCAGCGTGGCAAAAGACCATGTGCCCAAAACACTCATGCCGATGATAGAGTAGCGGTTACGGTCTATCACGCAGTCTTGTAGCAATTCTTTCTCGGCTGTTGCCAGCCACCATAAAAAATAATGGAACCTGTTAGGTACATAACCGTCCTGTTGCGTAAGCATCGATTTGCTTTGCGGCATACTTTAATTGTTTAGCAATAAAAAATTAAATCCCAAAATGGTTAAAGTGGGGAGGCTAGTAGTACAAAGTAAAGGAAAAGATAGAAATAGGTAAATAGTTGGGTGCATAAAAGTTTTTCGCTTTGTGGCGATATTCCCTAATCTTTAAAAACCTTATCTTTGTGCCAGAAATGCACTTACTAAAAACCAGGTTAAATGTATTTTACATGCTGTCAACTAGTACTTGTATCAAAGTTATTTTTTTATTAATATTAAGATAGTTTTAGCTTAAAAATTAACCTTGTATTGATGGCTGTAAAATACGCAAAAATTACTCACAAAATGAGCATAAAATACGCAAAAAGTATGCACAAATCACTCAAAAAATAGGCACAAAATAGGCACAAAATACGCATAAAACTTTTCCTTTATTGTTGATAATCAATGATTTAAAGGCGATTGAACGTTTTTTCAAAAAATCGCGAATAGGAAAAAAGGCCGAAAATTGGCAAAACTGAAACTATTTTAATAAAAACCCCAGAAAAAGTAATAGTGTAGAAATTGTATAAGTGTCCCGTTTTGCATCCCATCTTCTTACCCGTAGGGTGTTTGTTCCAGCTTTTTGGGATAAGTGGTGGGCAGAGTGGTACTAGGGTGTTTTTTCACTAAAAAGCGAAAAACTTTTATGCACCCTAAATAGTTTTAACGGTTAATTAGTGTATAGCTTCCCTAAATCAACATCCCGTAACTTGCACTCCAAAAGTACCCCTCCCAGCGCTATGGCATTGTTAGAACAATTTATACAGTTTACGCAGCAGCAAATACAAATCAGCCCCAAAAATACGCATCTGCTTTTGGCCGTAAGCGGCGGTATAGACAGTATGGTAATGGTTGATTTATTTCACAAAGCAGGTTACAGTTTTACAATTGCACACTGCAATTTTCAACTTAGGGGAGAGGAAAGCACAAGGGACGAAATGTTTGTAAAAGCACTTGGCGAAAAATACAATAAGGAAGTATTGGTAAAACTTTTTAACACAAAGGAATATGCCACAAGCAACAAACTATCTATCCAAGTTGCCGCCCGTGAACTAAGGTACGCTTGGTTTGAAGAATTGTTGACCGTTGCCCGTGAATCGTTTTCTGTAAACGGTCAACAGTCAATGGTCAACGGTCAACCAACTCCCGATAACTTACGACTTACGACTTACGACTTACGACTTCTGTCCACGGCCCACCATGCCGATGACAATATAGAAACCCTCCTGCTCAATTTTTTCCGAGGTACAGGCATTAGCGGTCTGCATGGCATATTGCCAAGGCAGGGGAATATAATCCGCCCCCTATTGTTTGCCAAAAGGGAAGATATTGTGGCGTATGCCAAAAAAAATGGGCTGGCATGGGTAGAGGACAACAGCAATGCCTCAGACAAATATTCCCGTAATTTTGTGCGCCACCAGGTAATGCCACTAATGAAAACCATTTACCCGCAGGCAGAGGAAAATTTATTGGGCAATATTGAACGGTTTAAAGAAATAGAATTGATTTATAACACATCCATAGTACAAAAAAAAGCAAAACTGATAGAGCCAAAAGGCAATGAGTGGCATTTACCCATACTGAAATTGAAAAAGCAAGTGCCACTAAAAACAATTGTATATGAGGTGGTAAAAGATTTTGGCTTTGCATCCACACAAACAGGGGAGGTGGTAAAGCTATTAGATGCCGCTAATGGCAGCTATATGGCTTCTCCCACGCACCGGCTTATTGTAAACAGGAACTGGCTCATTATCGCCCCCATACAACCAGAGGAAGCCACTAACGTATTGATAGAAGAAGGGGTTAAAGAAATTAACTTTAAAGAAGGCCTGCTGACCTTAAAGCCCAGTACTTTCAACGAAGCATTATTAGCTGAAAATAAACTGCCCATTGCAACCAATATAGCCGTGCTAAATGCCGATGATATCGAGTTTCCCTTATTGCTGCGTCCTTACAAGCAAGGCGATTACTTTTATCCGCTGGGAATGCAGAAGAAAAAGAAGCTCAGCAAGTTTTTTATCGACCAAAAACTGTCCAAGACCGATAAAGAAAAAGTTTGGGTAATAGAAAGCAACAAGCGGATTGTTTGGGTGGTTGGCTACCGTATAGACAACCGTTTTCGCCTAAAGCCTTCAACTTCAAAAATGTTGGAGATTGATTGGGAGAAAGTATAAGAATTAGAATATAGTTATCAGCAGGATATTTTGTCAATTGTCAAAACCCATAATTTTAATTTTTGGTAAATGAAGAAAAAATATTGATTTTTATACTACTGGCAGGCATCATTCTGAGCACAAATTTGAAAAGATTAGTGAATGGATTAAGAAAAAAACTAAAACAAAAAACAAAGAAGCCAGTAAAACCAGTCCCTCAACATATTGTATCAAACTCATAACTCCTAATTCGAATTCTTGCTATCAATAGAAGCCCTGTAATGCTTGATGGCGTTTACAATAGACTGTGCTATTTCTGTTTGCCCTGCAGGGCTGTTTAGGTAATCTTCTTCTTCTGGGTTTGATATATAGCCTGTTTCTACAAGCACGGCGGGCATGGCCACGGCCTGCAATACCCATATACCCACTTGCCTTTGCAGCGCATCACGGTTAATGCGGCCTGCTTTCCTAAATTCTTCCTGTATGGTAAGGGCAAGGAAAGCGCTCCTATCAAAAAACTGGCGTGTTTTTAGGTTGATAAAATTCATCTTTTCGGGCGAGTTCATGTCAAAGTTTTCAACAGACCGTGCAGTGGTGCTGTCTAAATACAAGCTTTGGTTTTCACGCATGGCCACTTCCTTGCTTTCATTTTTGTGCGCCCCCCATATATAGGTTTCCGTGCCCTTGGCTGGGTTGGGCGTGGTGTAGGTGTGGTATTGCTTTACCTCCCGTGTTGTTTTATGCTTGTGTTTGCCCCTGCCTGTAGTTACGGTTTCTGTTTTGTAGCCCGTAAACTCGCTATGGCGTATAGGGTCGGCACTGTTGCAGTGGATGCATATAAACAAATCACCCTTTGCCTGGTTAGCAATATTGGCTTTTGTAGGCGGCGAATGGTAAATATCCGTCCTGCGGGTTACTACCAGTTCTATGTCGGGTATCTGATCCCTAAGCAATTGTTCCAATCGTAAAGAAATGGCCAGAGCAATGTCTTTTTCGTTTGAGTACTTGCCGGGCGCACCACTGTCGTGCCCGCCATGCCCCGGGTCAATCACTATTTTCCGTAGCCGCGATTTTTGGGTTAACCCATCTTTTGTATCAAAACCAGATAAAAGCAATACACAAAAACTTAGTATTAAAAGCGTTGTATATTTTCTAATCGTCATATAATAAAGAATTAAAGTATTTTTACCAAGCGTATCGTTTGTTTACCACCTATTTTTGCCCACTACAATATGGACAAACGTAGCAAAATTAAGGTAAATAAAAATGGGGCATTTGTAGCTGCTGTATGTTTGTTCATATTTGTGGTACAATTAACGGCTCGTGGCATCCATAAAAGACCGTTGTTGAGCGATAAATATATAGCCTTAACCGATACCGTGCCGGCCAAAGCAAAAGATAAAAAAGGAAAACAAACGAAATTGCCAGCAGGGGGTGATACTGCTAAGTTAAACAAACCTGATTCTACCCAGCGGATTGATACCCTTACTATCTCAAGGGACAGTATAGATGCACCTATTAGCTACGAGGCTTCCGACTCCGGCGTGTTGATCATCCCTACAAAAGATTTTATTTTATATGGCAAAGCCAAAGTGAAAAACAAAGACGTGGCTTTGGATGCTGCTACCATCAAGTACCAGCAAGCTACGCAATTGGTGCAGGCTTATGGGGCTAAGGACACAACCGGCAACCCTTATAGCAAGCCCAACCTTACCCAAGGCGAAACCAAGACCATTAGCGATTCAATACTGTTTAGCCTAAAAACCCTGAAAGGCGTTACCAAAAACACATATGTGCAGGATGGAGAAATGTATGTGAATGCCAATACCCTGAAAAAAGTAAATGGTAGCGATTATTATGGCTATAGGGCACGTTTTACAACCTGCAACCTCGATACCCCTCATTTTGCATTCAGGGCAAGGAGGATAAAACTGGTAACCAACAAGCTGGCCGTAACCGGGCCTACAACGCCCGAAATAGAAGGCGTGCCGCTGCCAGTAGGCATACCGTTTGGCATTTTCCCGCTTGCGCAGGGCAGGCACTCTGGTGTGTTGGCACCCGCATTTGCCACGAGCGAAGACTACGGCCTAGGGCTGGAAGGCTTGGGCTATTACCAAGTATTTAGCGATTACTTGGATGTTACAACTCGCAGCAACTTATATTCCTACGGTGGCTGGTCGCTAAATGTAGCACCTAAATACCAGCGGAGGTATCGCTATGCAGGCGGGCTAAGCGTTACTTTGCAAAAGACCAAGTCACTAAACAGGGCTACTTATGGCTACCTTACGCCCGAAGAATTTAATTCTACCAGTTCATATATGATTAACTGGAACCATAGCCAAGACCCACGGGTAAGGCCAGGTACCAACCTGAGCGCAAACGTGAATTTTGGCAGTACCAGATACAACTCTACCATACTTAACAACCCTTATGCAAATTTTCAAAACCAGTTGAGTTCCAACGTTAACTATTCAAAAGATTTCAGGGGCAAAGGCAATGTATCGCTCAATTTCAACCATAGCCAAAACAGCGTTACCCATTTGGTGAATGTAATATTGCCCACAGTTACGGGCAGCATAGTAACGTTTTATCCCTTACAGAAAAAAGAAGCAGTAGGCACACCCAAATGGTACGAAAAACTAGGCATAGGCTACAGTGGCAATTTTACTAACCAAGTAGCCTTTTACGATACGGCCTTCAAGTTCAAACAAGTGTTAGATACCTTGCAATGGGGGGCAACGCATAGCATACCTATTTCCATTGCCTTGCCACAACTTGGCCCGGTAACCATCTCCCCAGGTGTTTCCTTGGAGCAAAAATGGTATGGCCAATCCTTCACCCGACGGTGGAACGGAAAATCCATTGATACTATTATTCAAAAAGGATTTTATACAGGCACGCAAACCAGTTTTGGTATAAGTGCCAATACCCGCCTTTTTGGCACCTATGGCTTTGGCAAAAAAAGCAATATCGTGGCTATCAGGCACGAGGTGAGGCCAAGCGTTAGTTTCAACTACACGCCCGATCTAGCAAGCGGCACCCACTATACCACGCAAGTAGATACTTTTGGGCACCAACTTAGGTTTTCAAAATTTGATGGCGTTATACCTGGTGCATATTCTGAGGGCAATTCTGGTTCTATCAGTTTTGGCATAGACAACCTGCTGGAAATGAAAGTGAAAGATAAAAAAGACAGTACCAAAACCGATGCCACCAAGAAAGTAAAGCTAATAGATGGTTTTGGTTTCAATTCCTCGTACAATTTATTGGCAGACAGTTTTGCCCTTGCGCCTTTCCAGTTTTATGCACGTAGCACGTTGTTCTCGGTTGTAAATATTTCCGGAAGCCTTTCCATGGATCCCTATTCCGTTGACAAATATGGGTATAGGCAAAAAACCTATTCGCTGGCTACCAATGGCAAACTTGGCCGCATTACCAATGGCAATATTGCCCTTTCTACTTCCTTTAAAAGTAAGCCAAAAGATGGTAAAACGGACAAAGACAGGATGCCTAACGACCCATTCATGACCCCAGAGGAGCAGCAGCAGCAATTGCAATATGCACGCAGTAACCCCGCAGAATATACCGATTTCAATATACCTTGGTCGCTTAGTTTGTCTTATTCGCTCAACTATACCAAGCAATTGCAGGCCAATTATATATATGCCAACCTCATTACGTCCAGTATCAATTTCAATGGCGATTTCAGCCTGACAGAAAAATGGAAAGCAGGCGGCACTGGCTATTACGATTTTAATGCAGGCAGGCTGCAACAGCTTAGCATGTTCATTACCCGCGAGATGCACTGCTGGCAAATGGCCATCAATGTAAACCCCATTGGCCTTTACCGCTCCTTCAACATTACCATCAGCCCCAAGGCGGGTATTTTGCGTGATTTAAGGATTAATAGGAACAGGACTTTTTCTAACTATTAATAGAGTGGTTTGGCAAAGCATTGGATTTACCCATATACACTAAAGTCCTAAATGTCCCAGAAGTCCCAACATTTACCACTTCCATAAGACAATATCCCCCCATATAGGATTCTTCTTTTGGAAATTTCATATATCCTGCCCAACTTTACATTGTATGTGCTTTATGCCCCTTTAGGGGTTGGGGGTGCATATGGGCTTTACGTTACTTTAGGTGATAGGGTTTGGCTAGCATTGGGATTCAAATTTCGAAGAATAAATAGTCATTTTATAGTCAATAAATGGTCATTCTATAGTCATTTTCTTATACATAAATAGAGATTTTATAGTCATAAAATCTCTCAAAATTACTGCTTAAAGAATAATAAAATAATGTATTTCAATGAGTTATAATCAAGAAATAACTCCAAAAATTGCATAAAAGAAAAAATTCATGAAAAAGCACTAGAATTTATACCTACAACAACACTAATTTTTTAGCACAAACGCCCAAATATTATAATGTTTTCAATAAATTTGGATAAATAATCTGCAATGGATTTACTATTAATAAAACAATCTATTTATAGCAAGGTAAATGAAATTGAAAACCAACAGGTTTTGGAATATATTTCATCCACAATAGATGATGCTACTGGCAATGGCAAACCAAAAACAGTTGATGGATTAACTGAAACAGAAACAAAGTCAATGTTTAAAGCTATCCGCCAGGAAGATGCTGGGATAGGTATACCGCATGACCAAGTAATGAAAAAACTAAAATCAACTTTTAAGCATGGTGCTGGAAGTAGTTTGGATGCCGGAAGCAGTGGATGATTTATTGCGAATTATACCATACCTTACCATTGAATGGGGAGAAAAAGTAACGACTGAATTTGAGCTTGTTTTGGATGCTAAGTTAAACGTATTGCTATGCAGCCTTCCATCGGCAAGAAGTCAGAAGCTGGGCAGCATATAAGAAGCACTTTAATTACAAGGCACAACCGCATGTATTATAGAATGGGGACTAATCAAATAGAAATATTGAAAATATTTGACACACGTCAAGACCCTCGTAAAAATCTTTTGGAATAAACAATTTTTTTTGAAAAGAGCTACTATTAACATTTACATTCATTTTTCGTATATTTATAAAGTAGTAATACTTGTGCCAAAAATAATATTACAGTCTATTCGTTGATGAATTAATCATAGAAAACATAAATCATGAATATCGGCATACCAAAAGAAATCAAAAACAATGAAAACCGCATTGCTATTACGCCATCAGGAGTGGTGCAGCTTGCCAAGGCAGGCCATAATGTGTTTATACAGAAAGGGGCGGGGCTAGGTTCTGGCTTTGCCGATACTGAATTTGCAGATGCAGGCGCATCCATAGTAGATACCGCAGCAGAAGCTTGGCAGCAAGAAATGGTAATGAAAGTAAAAGAACCCATTGCCGTTGAATATGGTTATTTCAAGGAAGGGCTTATCCTGTTTACCTACTTGCACCTTGCCCCCGAGCCAGAGCTTACAGAAGCACTGCTTGCCAAAAAAGTAATAGGCATTGCTTACGAAACCGTGCGTGCTGCCAATGGCACATTGCCATTGCTTACGCCCATGAGCGAGGTAGCAGGCAGGATGGCCACCCAAATAGGCGCACAGTTCCTGGAAAAAGTACATGGCGGAAAAGGTATTTTGCTAGGCGGCGTTCCGGGGGTAAAAAGTGGTAAGGTAACCGTTATAGGTGGTGGCGTTGCTGGCACACAAGCTGCTAAAATAGCGTTAGGGCTAGGGGCGCAGGTAACTATTTTAGATATTAGCCTAGACAGGCTCCGGGAGCTGGACGACCTTTTCGGCGGCAAGGTAGCTACCCTTACTTCTACAGTTTATAATATTGCCTTGACGGTAAAAGAATCTGATTTGGTAATTGGAGCCGTATTAATTCCTGGTGCAAAAGCCCCAAGGCTGGTAACGGAAGACATGATTAAAACAATGGAGCCCGGATCGGTAGTGGTGGACATAGCCATAGACCAAGGCGGCATTTTTGAAACTACAGACAAAATTACTACCCACGACAATCCTGTATATATAAAACATGGCGTTGTGCATTATGCAGTGGCCAATATGCCAGGTGCTGTGCCTCGCACATCTACCATTGCATTAACCAATGCCACCATACCTTATGCGCTGCAAATAGCCAACAAAGGCTACAGGAAAGCGTGTCAGGAAAACAAGGAGTTATTGCCGGGCATCAATACGTTAGATGGCTATGTTACCTACAAAGCCGTTGCTATTGCGCAAGGATTGCCATATAAAGAAGCTGGTGAATTGCTTGGGTAATTAATGTAGCTAAGGCACGAAAACACAAAGAAGCACAAAGAAAAAAACAAAAAAAGGTTTTTGGAAAACACAAAGCCCTTTCTTTTCTTCTTAATTTTCTTTGTGCCACTTTGAGCCTTTGTGCCTTGGTGGCTAAAAAATCACGCTATTGTTGTAGCAAAGTGTTGCATCAAGCTAGTAAATGCTTCCACACTTTCCAAAGCCAGCGCATTGTACATGCTTACCCTGACGCCGCCAACCGTACGGTAGCCTTTCACGCCTACCATGCCTTCTTGCTTGCATAGTTCCAAAAATGGCGCTTCATGTGCTGGGTTGCTCAAAAAGAACACGGCGTTCATGCGGCTTCTATCTTCTACATTTATCCTGCAATCAAATGTTGACAAAGTGTCAATGGTGCTATACAATAAATTGCATTTTTCCAAGCTCCTTCTTTCCATCTCGGCTAGGCCGCCTTCGGCTTTTATCCAGCGGAGGGTAAGCATAGCCACATACACGGCAAACACAGGCGGCGTATTCATTAAAGAATTGGCCTCTATATGTTTTTGATAATCCATGATGGAGGGTATAGGGCGTTTTATAGTGCCTAATAAATCTTTCTTTACCAATACTACGTTTACGCCCGCAGCACCCATGTTTTTCTGTGCGCCTGCATACATGAGAGAGAATTTGCTAAAATCCATCTCCCGGCTAAAAATATCGCTGCTCATGTCTGCAACAATTGGCACATCAGTGTCTGGCAGGCTGTGCCACTGCGTGCCTTCCACGGTATTGTTGGAGGTGATGTGCAGGTATTTTGAAGTATTTGGCACAGTAAACCCTTTATTGATATAAGTGTAGCTTTTATCTTTTGAAGATGCCACCACATCTACCTTGCCAAACAACGATGCTTCTTTAATGGCTTTGCTTCCCCATACGCCATGGTCGCAATAAGCGGCGGTTTCATTGCTGTCCAATAGGTTCATCGGTATCTGCATAAACTGGGTAGTGGCACCGCCATGCAGGAAGATAACATCATAGCTATCGTCCAGTTGCATCAATTCCTTTACCAACGAGCGGGCTTCTTCCATCACCGTCATAAAATGGGGCGTGCGGTGGCCTATTTCTAGGATAGACAAGCCTGTATTGTTGAACTCGATAATGGCCTCGGATGCCTGCTGTAAAACCGTTTGCGGCAAGATTGACGGCCCAGAATTAAAATTGTGCTTCTTCATCTTTTACTACTTTGGGGTTGCAAGGTAATAATAAGTAGTAAGTAGTAAGTGATAAGTTGTAAGTTAAAGGTCGTAAGTCATAAGTCGTTAGGTATAAGGCCTGTGCTACTTGTGAAAGTTATTCGTAAGAACTATTACCAACTTAGTACTTACTACTTGCGACTTACCACTCTTATATCCTCTCCGTTTTATCTACAATATCCCGAACAATTACATCTAGTTCTTTTGCTGAATCATAAATAAGCGATAAAACTTTTGCGTTGTCGGCTTTTTTGTCAGTATCATTTTCCAGCATATCTATCAACCCCATCAACCTAGCCAATGGTGCCCTAACTATGTGCGATTGCACCCATGCTATGTCGCGCAACTTGGCATTTTGTTGCTGTATGTTTTGCAAGTTTTTCTTTTGCTCGGTTACATCACGTTGTATAGATACCCAGTGCGATACCTTGCCCTTGCTGTCTGCCACAGGTGCCACGGCAATGCTTACCCAAAAAGGCTCGCCCGATTTTTTGTAATTGATAATTTCCACGGTGCAAGGCTGCCCGGTTTTAAAAGCTTCTTCAAGTCTTACAATCTCCCCCGTGTCTGTATCCTCGCCACGCAGATGGTTTTGCAGCTCGTCCATCAATTCCTCGAACGAATAACCCGTCATATCAAAAAATGCCTGGTTGGCAAAAATAACTACCTGTTTATTTAGGGTAGCAGGGTGTACCTCGGTAATAACAACGCCTTCTGTAGAGTTGGAAAGGGCAGATTCGAACAATTTCAACCTCGTTTCTTCTTGTTTTAGCTGCGTAATGTCTTCCAAATACCCATACCATATAGTACTGCCATTTTCTTTACGCTCTGGATGTGATGTAGCTTTTAGCCATTTTACGCTGCCATTTGAATTTATCACTCTGTATTCTTGGTTCCAAACGGTTAGATTTTGCTGCGACACTTCCCTTGCAGGCAGGAAACGGGCATAATCTTCGGGTGGTATAGCAGAAAAGGCAAGGGAAATATCCTGCTGCAATTTCTCCACGGTAACCCATGGCATCAATTGTTCAATTGCTTTGCCCATGAATGGGAAAGATGCTTTACCATCTGCATCCAATTCATATTCATAAATGGCCGCAGATACTTTTTCAGTAAGTTTTAGCAAGCGGTTGTGGCTTTTCGCCATTGCTTCCTCTGCCTTTATACGGTCTGTAAGGTCGTGGATAGAACCAATCAGCCTTATACACTCATTCTTTTGGTTATAGATAGGCGTAATGCTAATTTCCCCAATCATTTTTTTATTGGGGTATTCAAGCGTTTCTTGCCAGCGTGTCAGTTTTTGCTCTTTTATGGCTTCGCCAATTTTTTCCATTGCAATAAACAAGGCTTTTTTTGGTAGTATTTCATGCAAGTAGCTCCCCACTATTTTTTGCATTGGCAGGCCAGTTGTGGTTTCAAATGCCTTGTTCACCAATGAAAAGCAGTATTGCCTTTCGCCAGCAACTTCCAATACAAATACTGCATCGGTAACCGTGTCGAAAATGGAAGAGAGCAATTGCTCCCGCTCTACCCTGTTTTTTTCGTATTCCTTCCGCTTGTTGATGTTTCTTGCAACAATTATTTTCTTTAGTAGCCTTCCATCTGCATCATAAAAGTTATTGGAAGTGTCTTCCCGCCAAACATAGTACCCATCCTTGTGCAAGGCACGGAACTCGTAGCGGATGCTGTCTGGCTTTTCTTCTTCAATCACCTTTAGTGCCAATTTTACTTCTGCCACATCTTCTGGATGTACTAGGTTAAGTATTGCTTCTTCATTCCTTGCGTTTGATTCTTCAAATGTATATCCTAGTATTTGCTGGTAGGCTGGCGAGGTATAAATGATATGCCCATTTTCAAAAACCATGATGCCATCCGAAGTGTTTTCGGCAATAAACCGAAACTTCCCTTCGCTTTCCTCTATGGCAGTTTTATTTTCTTTCTCTTTGTCAATTGCCGCTTGCAATGCTGAATTCCGTGTTTTTAACAAGTCGTTTGTCTTAGTAATTTCCTTTATAAGGCTATTGTTTTTATTGAGGATGGGTATAAAAATAAATACGGCCTCTACAATCAAAAGAGTTATTGCTATAACAAGAAAGCGGGATTCTAGCGATTGTATCTTGGCCAGTTTCTCTTCGCTTTCTTCCTCATAGTTTTTTACTATTGTTTCCATTTTGGGCAAAAAAACAGCTTGCTCCACTATGATGCTATCGACCAAGGCTTTTTTGTGGGCAGTATCAACTGAAAGCAATAGCTGCTTTACTGTACCCAAGATGTTAGAATAAGTAGGTTGTAGGTCTATAAAAAGGCTATCAATGGCAGGTGTGTTCAATAATTTGGGAAATCCCTGCAGCTCGTCGCCATATTGCAGGGCATGTTGCGATTGCTGGAAAAATGCCACTGCCTCGGCTAGTTGGCTTCGTATATCGGTATCATTGCTGGGCTCGCCAATAAGCCTTAGCGAAAGCTGTGTTATTTTCTGCGACAGCATCCGCTGCCTGCCCGCTACATTAATAATAAATGCGTCTTTTTCTTTTTGGTTGATAGCCCTATTGATAAATATGTAACTAATAAAAATTACAGACACAATCAAAACAAGGGCTGCAACATAAGACAGCTTAGTTAATCTGTTATGCATACAATAGTGCTAAATGGATATTCGAGGACTGGATTATGAATAAATGTAAATATATTTTTGAATACTACAAAAATATATAATTTAAAAGAATTAAGCAGCAGCACTTATTGAAAAATTAAACCCAGATTTTGCAATTGACTTCGTTATGAAAGACTCAAATGCTTGTGTTTGAAGTAGTTGAGGCTTGCAATAGATTTCAACTGCAAAATACGGGTTTAACTAAAAACTACGAAAAGCTCCTATACAGCCAAGTCATTGCAAATACTGCTGTAAAGCCCCGAAGGGGTGTTATATACTAGCGATGGATATAGCCCATCGAATAAAGCTAAACACCAGCTGCTTGTAAGGAGACTTTTATGCACCCAGCTATATTGGCCATCATTCATCAATCTAAGTTACTGAAACAGCAGGTGTGTCATTGCTTTTTGCTGAGGACAAAAATATGGCAGGATTTAGTAAGCTGCTCATGGCGGCAAATAATTTTTGCTCTGTAAATGGCTTGGTAAGGCAGGCATTCATGCCTGCGTCAAAATATTCCTGCTCATTGCCTACCAAGGCATTTGCCGTAAGCGCAATAATGGGTATGCGGGCTTTTTCCACGTCTGGCAATTGCCTTATTTTTTTTGTTGCCATTATGCCGTCCATCTCTGGCATCTGCACATCCATTAATACAAGGCTGTAATTATTTTTTTCCAATAGCTCCAATGCTTCTATGCCATTGTTGGCAATGTCAACGGAAAAGCCCCCCGCTTCCAATATTACTCTTGCAAGAAACTGGTTTACCAGCACGTCCTCTGCCATTAATATCCTCTTGCTAGTAAAGGCACTAAAAGCCATTTCCACTGGCTGTATTTCTTCTAAAGCGGTTACCGAGCCTCTAGTATAAGGCAACCTGAAAATAAAACTAGTACCCTTGTTTTCATGGCTGCTTACTTCTATATGCCCACCCTGCATTTCAACTAGGTTCTTGCAAATAGACAGGCCTAGCCCTGTTCCGCCATATTTACGTGTAGTATCCGAAGATGCTTGCACAAAGGGATCGAATATCACGGAAAGCTTGTCTTGCGGTATGCCAATGCCTGTATCGGTTACTGAAAAGTGGATTGTAAGGCCATTTTCATTCTCTCCTGCAATGAAACTACTAACCGTTATGCTGCCTTGTTTAGTGAATTTCAAGGCATTGCTAAGCAGGTTATTTAAAATTTGGCCAAGCCTGTGTGGGTCGCCCTTTATCACTAACCCTGCTGGCAACTTGTTTTGCAATATTAGTTGAATGCCTTTTTCTTCTGCTTTGTACTGGAAAGATTGCAAGGTGGTGTTTAGCTTGTTGGCAATAAAAAAGTCAACCGCTTCAAATTCAAACTTGCCCGATGCTATTTTTTCAATGTCTAAAATATCGTTTACAATAACCACTAGGTTATTGGCCGATTCTGTAATAAGGTTTATATAGTTTTTTTGTTTTTCATCCAGCGTTGTTTTGGCCAATAAGCCCGCAATGCCCAAAATGCCGTGCATGGGCGTGCGTATTTCGTGGCTCATGTTTGCCAGGAAAACTTCTTTTGCCCTGGCTGCATCCTCTGTCATTTTTTTTGCCAGCAATAGTTCTTGCTCTGCCTTTATCCTGTCGCTTATGTCTTGCGAAAAACCAATAATGTATGGTGGGGAACCTGCTTCTTCTACCCTGTAATTTTGATAGAGGAGAAATAGCTTTTCACCATTTTTATGCACTACTCTGAACAAGCCATTTGTTTTTTCGCCATCCAAAATTTTGTCAAGATAGTTTGGTTGAAACTTTTCCTTGTCTTTTTCAGGTATAAAAGCGGCAAGGGATTGCTTAACCATTTCTTCCTCTGTATATCCCAGCGTAGCGCAAAGTGCAGGGTTTACAGACAATATTTTTCCTGTTAAATCGTGCGTGCAAATTAGTGCCTGGCTATAATTGAATAAGTCCCTGTAGCTTTTTTCTTTTTGTGCCAGTTGCTCCTCAACCAATTTTCTTTTAGTTATATTCAAGCCATATCCAATAATTACGGTTACCTCGCCCTGTTCGTTTAGCACAGGATACATATTGCGGATGTGGTACTCAGTTTCGCCTTTCTGGTTTACTATTTTTTCCTCCCATGAGTGCAGGGTTTTCGATTGCATAACCTTGTTGAACAATACCCGCCTTTCTTCCGCTATGCTTATTGGCCTATTCCTGTATGCACAATAGTCTTCATCCCTTTTGCCAACTAGCCACTGCCTTAGCACTGGGTCTTTAATGGCAACGGAGTTTAAAAAAAGGTAGCGGTGCTTGTTGTCGAATACTACAATATCGGCTGGTATATTATTCAATACATTTTCGTAAAACTTCCGCTGCTCCTCCAATTTTTGTTCTACCAATTGCTGTTCCTTGGTTTCCTCCACACTAATTTGGCAAAGAGAAACGGCAAATATCAATTGCTTGCCGTAAACAATAATCGGCCCATTTAATTGGATGTGAGCATTTTGCTTATAAGTTAATGTAATAGGCTCGTCTGTTATTTCTTGAAGCGATTGAAAAGTAGGTTCATCTTCGTGTAGAGAAGGAAAGCTAAAATAATCGCTTAGTATTGCCTGTGGTGGTATGCTGGTAAAAGTATCGGCAAAAGATTGCCCATATTGATGGATGAAAAGCTTTTCATCAACCAATATATAATAAGGGAAAAGGCGGTTAAATTGTGCTGAATCAAAAGAAAAAAAAGCGTTGCTCATTGTTACGTGCCTAAAAATGTAAAGCGCCCACTTGTGATATTTTTTGTTTTAATCCAGCTATCGGATTTGCAGGGCAATAAAAAATGCCATTTTAAAACAGAAAATAATTTGCGAACACAAATTAAGGAATTTCACGGAGGGAGGCAAAAGTAAACACAATAGCCAATGTGGCTTGTAGTATTTTGACTATACCTAATTTGGCATGAAAACGCCTTTATGTGGCAATATAAGTAATACTTTCAAAATAACTTTCCCCATTTCCGAATAGGGTGCATTTCAAAATTTCGTTTTTTGTTGTTTTCAATAGATTTCAATTGCAAAATCTGGGTTTAAGCAGTAGCTTGCACAAAGAATTAAACACAAGCCTTAGTGGATACCATAGAGCTGAAAGAATTTCTTGATTTTAAAACATGCCAATACAATAACCTAGCATTTATTGAACACGACCCCATAGCTATCCCGCACCGATATACACAGAAAGAAGACATTGAAATTGCTGGCTTCCTTGCAGCTACTATAGCGTGGGGCAACAGGAAAATAATCGTGAAAAATGGCCACCGCATGATGGATTTGCTGGGCAATTCACCCTATGATTTTGTAATAAACCACCAAACTAGCCATCTAGAAAAACTAGAAGCCTTTGTACACCGCACTTTTAACGGGGCTGATTTTGCTTATTTCATCAAAGGCCTACAGCAT
The DNA here is from genome assembly GCF_046546515.1 of Parasediminibacterium schistidii. Lineage (NCBI taxonomy): Bacteria > Pseudomonadati > Bacteroidota > Chitinophagia > Chitinophagales > Chitinophagaceae > Parasediminibacterium > Parasediminibacterium schistidii. The sequence continues at coordinate 107,607 of NZ_JBKHKJ010000015.1, forward strand.
ATTTACCAATCGGAAGGTGGCATCGAAAAGGTTTTTGCAGATAATGTATCCAGCGCTTCTTTGCAGCCAGCTATCCATCATTTCAAAAAACATTTTTTTGCTATAACGCACCCACTCCGGGCTACCAAGCACGTATCGGACCCATTAGAAGGCTCAGCCGCAAAAAGGATAAACATGTACCTTAGGTGGATGGTACGGAAAGACAAAATGGGCGTTGACTTTGGCTTGTGGCATAGTATATCGCCAAGCCAGCTTAGCTGCCCATTGGATGTACATTCGGGCAATATAGCTAGGAAACTAGGCTTGCTGGCAAGGGTACAAAACGATGCGAAAGCGGTTGCCGAGCTAGATGCAAGCCTGCGGCTGCTAGACAGCAACGACCCAGTGAAATATGATTTTGCGCTTTTTGGGCTAGGTATTTTCGAGAAGTTTTAGTAAAGTGCTTTTTTGCCACAAAGGCACTAAGTCTCAAAGGGGCACAAAGAAAAAAACGATAGAGCAGTACCTGCTGCAAGTCAATGAATATATGCTGCAAGCGAAAATAACTGGACAAGGCTATATTGAAAGTGCAGTGGTAACTGGCTTTGTAGCCAAGCTGGAAGATGTTTTTAGCAAAAAAATCAATACAACGACCTTGGCTTTACCCCCAATTGCTCGTAGATAAATGAATAAATATACGACTGCACATCGCCACCACTTGCAGAATGGTGGCCAGTATTGCTGCTGGTAACCAACAAAATAGGGTTGCCAGTTTTGTTCTTCTCTTGCAAGGCGGCTACAAATTTGTACGAGTGCATGGGTACTACCCTGTCGTCGTGGTCGCCCGTTATAACCAAGGTTGCAGGATAACCGGCATCGTCTTTTACATTGTGCAGAGGGGAATATTTAAAAATATAGGGGAACTCAATTGGGTTTTTGCTGGTGCCATATTCACTCGAAACTAAATTCCCATTGGTAAATAAGTGGTAACGAAGCATATCAAATACACCAACTTCCGATATAGCAACCTTGCATATATCTGGCCGTTGGGTAATTACTGCACCCACCACTAAGCCACCATTAGAGCCACCCATGATTGCCAATTTGCCTTTTTGGGTATAGCCACTGTCTTCCAAGTATGCTGCTGCCGCAATAAAATCGTCAAAGCTGTTTTGTTTGTTCAGCCTTTGCCCTTTTTTGTGCCATTCCTCGCCATACTCGCCACCACCCCTTATGCAGGGCAAAGCCACTATGCCTCCATTTAGAACAAAGTTTACAAAACCAATATCGAACGAACCCGTGGTGCTAATGCCAAAGCCACCGTAGCCATAAAGCAGCGTAGGCGTTTTGCCATCTTTTTTCATCCCTTTTTTACATGCGATAACCATGGGTATTTGCTCCCCGTCTTTCGATGTTACAAATACTTTTTTCACTTCTAGTTCGTGGGCATCATACGCTGTTACGGTTTGCTCTAGCAAAGTGGTTTTTAGCTTGTCAACATCATATTGGTATGCAACATAAGGATGCAGGCAGGATGCATAGCCAAAGAAAGTAGTATTGCTTTTACTGTCGCCGTCAAACCCAGAAACAGTAGTACCCAATGGAAACGTTATCTTGTTCACAGGTATGCCACTGCTGTCGAAAGTAACGCTACTCCATTCTATATCGGTTAGGTATAGGCAAACTACTTTGTTGCCAACAATGCTTGTTTTCTTTAGCACATTTTTATATTGCCGTATAAAAGGTTTGCTACTGTTTACCGAGTCGGGGTTTAGCAAAACCACCTTGCCTCTAGGCGCATTTTCTAAGGTGCTTGCCAAAAACTGCCCGTTGTATTCTCCAATTATACTATAAGGATAGGCAGAAGATACAAGCAATGAAGGCTTCGCATCTTTTTGATTTTTTATATCTATTTGCCATATTTCATTTGGCTGTGCTGGGTTAAAAAGATTAGTCCTGTAGATAAGTAAATAATGGTTATTGCCCACTATATCAATATGCAATAACATTTTGGGGTTTTCGGGGTCGCTGTAAATCATTTTATCCTCACTTTGCGGTGTGCCTAGTTTGTGGTAATATACTGCTTGGTTTAATAGTTGTTCTGTAAACGCTTCTCCTTTGGTGCTTTCAGGATACCTGCAATAATAAAAACCATCTTCTACCCATTTGATACTACTAAATTTTACCCATTTTATAATGTCTGGCTCGTCTTTCAGCGTATAAATGGTTTTTACTCTTATTTCACGCCAGTCGCTGCCATTCCGCGCCAAGGCAAATGCAAGGTATTTATCATCAGTTGATACGGCAAAATCTTCTAGGCTTACAATCTCTTTTTCGTTTTCCTTGTATTCAAATGGGTCAAGAATCAAGGCTGGTATTTCTTTATAACTTCTTTGAATATATAGTTGTGAGCGATTGGTTATATAGTCCCTCATGCGTTTAAAATAATAGCTGCCCGATTTTTGTATTTTGCCATTTGTAAAATGGCTGTTCAAATCCATTTGATCTTTGACGGGGAATTTTTTAACTAGTTTATCCAAATAATTTCGGGAGAGTGTGTTTTCTTCTGCTACCCATGCTCGGGTTTCTTCCGATGCTGCATTTTCCATCCATCGGTACGGGTCGGCAACAACGGTACCAAAATAATTGTTGGTTACCGTATCTTTTTTGGCCGTTGGGTAAACAAACGGCTGCCCAAAACAGGGGGCAAATGCATAGCTAAGGGCTAGTAGGATTAATGCTCGGGTTGTCATGATGGGTTGTTAACTTTTTTGCTAAAATAAGGGAAATTAGTCATTAGTGGTCCGTCATCAGTGGTCAAAGGTGCATAAAATTTTTTCGCTTTTTTATTTAAAAATCAATCCAGCACAACCTCACCCCTCCCGAATACTGGGACAAATTACCCAAAAGAAAGAGTAACAGGGTAAGGTGACAATATTAGCATATTTTTAATAATATATTTTTATCTTGCTTTCTATTAAAATAGTTTCAGTTTTGCCATTTTTGCGGGATTTTTACGCTTTTTCTTTTTTCAAAAATCGTTGCCAACCTTGTAAGCCATTGATTATCAACAAAAACATCAAATTTTTGTGCGCATTTTGTGCTTATTTTGTGCTTATTTTATGCGTAATTTGTGCTTTGTTTGTGTGTATTTTATGCTCATTTTATGCCTGCTTTGTGTGTATTTTAGACCCATAAATACAAGACGAAAGTTTGAGACTACAACTATCTTAATATTAGTAAAAAAAGAACTACGATTGAAATGCCAAGACACTAGTTTTGTAAGTAGTTTGTATCAAGTGCATTTCTAGGACAAAGATAAGGTTTTATAGATTTGGGGGGTATGAGGACGAAGCGAAAAAGTTTTATGCACTTGGTCATCAGTCATAAGTTATGAGTTGTAGGGATAAGAAAGACGGGGAGGCAGCAGTAATTAGCCCATTTTAAATGTTACCTTTTTAGCTGAGGTTACTTTAACAATGTTACTTACCTACTCAATACCCACAACTGACCACTCACTACTGACCACTCACTACTGACCACTCACTACTTCCGCCCTGCGTATCCCCTAACCCCTTACCTTTGCCGCTCATTTTAAAAAATACTATGCAGACGGATAAGAACACGGTGATTGGGATGGTACTTTTAGGCATTTTGTTTTTTGCCTATTTCTATTTCAGCAACCAGCAACAACAGGTTTTGGCAAAAGAAAAGCAACACCAAGAAGATTCTTTGAACAGGATAAAAGCCACCCAGCTAAAACTACAAGACACCAGCAGGCTAAACCAAGCCTATTTAAAGAAAGACACGCTTGACAAACTAACAGCAGCAGGCGATTTCTCCACGGCAGCACTAGGCACAGAGCAACTACTAACCGCAGAAAACGATGTAATAAAAGTGACGTTTAGCAACAAAGGAGGCAGCATAAAAAAAGTAGAGCTAAAAAAATATACTTCGCATGTAACAGGGGGCAATATTATTTTGGGTAACAATGCTTACGACAAATTAACCTACAACATCAACACTGGAAGCAACAATGCAAACACGGCAAGCAGCTTGTTTTTTACCGCAGCACCGCCAGTAACCAATGCAGACAATAGCCAGACCATTAGTTTTAGTATTGCTGCCAAAAACGGGCAAAGCATCACCCACCAATATACCATCAAGCCAAATAGCTATACCATAGGCTGGAACATAGCCATGAACGGTGCCGATAAGCTACTGAGCAATGGCAACCTGAACATGCAATGGAGCTGGATGACTACGCAAAACGAAAAGTCGTCTATTTATGAAAGGCAGATGAGCAATATTTGTTTTAGCGAGGATAACCAGTTTGACTATATATCTTCTAAAAAAAGCCATTTGTTTGAAAAGCCAGTGCAGTGGGTAGGCGCAGTGCAGCAGTTTTTCAATACTACCCTTATTGCCAAAAATAGTTTTGCAGGCGGCGAGGTAAAATGGGAGCGCAGCACAGACAAAGACACTACCAACACCTTGGCCACAATAGATGCAGCTTTGCAATTGAAAGTACCGGTAGCGGCAACTGCCAACATACCATTAGAACTGTACTATGGCCCTAATGAATACCACATACTAAAAAGCCAAGACAATGAGATGGATAAAATCATCAACCTTGGCCGTGATATTTATTCTTTCGTGCGCCCCGTGAACAAGTACGTAATCATGCCTGTTTTTGAGTTTTTTGCCAAGTTAATGACCAACTATGGCTGGGCAATTTTGCTGCTTACGCTTTTTATCCGTTTGTTTACAGCCCCATTGATGTACGGAAGCTACCTAAGCGGAGCCAAAATGAAAGTATTGAGGCCAGAACTGGATATACTGAAAAAGAAATTTGGCGAAGACCAGCAAGGGTTTGCCATGGAGCAGATGAAACTGTTCAGGGAGGCGGGCGTAAACCCATTGGGTGGCTGCATACCTGCCTTGTTGCAGATACCTATTTTCTTTGCCTTGTATAGTTTCTTCAACTCCAATATTGCCTTGCGTGGTCAGTCGTTCCTTTGGAGCCACGATTTGTCTTCTTACGATGTCATAGCAACGTTACCATTCTCGGTGCCATTTGGTTTTGGCGACCATATTAGCTTGTTTACTATCACTGCGGTATTAACCAGTTTTGCTATCTCGCTGTACAATATGGGCAATACCCCAACGCAAGATAACCCAGCCATGAAGTACATGCCGTACATTTTCCCATTCATGATGCTGTTTTTCTTCAACCGTTTGCCATCGGCGCTTACTTGGTATTATACGGTATCCAATACCATTACCTTGTTGTTGCAGTTTGTAATACAAACCTATATCATTGACCATACAAAAATATTGGCCAAGATGCAGGAAGTGCGTACCAAGCCAAAAACAAAAAGCAAATGGCAAGAACGCTACTCGCAGGTAATGGAAAGCCAGAAAAAACTGGAAGACATGAAGAATAAAACAACTAGTAAGAAATAGAGGTTACTAGCCAGTATTTTTTGCCACAAAGGCACAAATGAGCCTTTGTGGCAAAAAATATCGTGGATGCAACAAATCACTTTTATCTTGGTTTAATATAAAGGAACATTTACATTGCATCCGCAAATATTGGTTTGCAAATTATTTTTATTCATCAAAAAAAATCATACACATGACACGTAATGCAACAGCCGTATGGAACGGTTCTGGAAAAGAAGGCAATGGCCACCTTACTACTCAAAGCACCACGCTAAACCAAACACAGTATTCATTCAACTCACGCTTTGCAGAAGGCGTTGGCACCAACCCCGAAGAGTTGGTTGCAGCGGCACATGCAGGTTGTTTTACCATGAAATTGAGTTTTGTTTTGGGTGCCGCAGGGTTTACCCCAACAAGCATTGAAACAAAATGCGAGATTACTTTAGACAATGGTGCCATCACCAAATCGCACCTGATTGTAAAAGCAAGCATCCCAGGTATTGACGCTGCAACATTTGAAGCAAGCATAAAAGATGCAGAAGCCAATTGCCCTATAAGCAAGCTGTTCAACACAGAAATTTGCACAGATGCTAGCTTGGTGTAATGGATAGCAGATATTAACAATTAGCCACTAAAGCACGAATACACAAAGAGGCATAATCAACAAGAAAAAAAGTCTTTTTTCTTGTTGATTATGCCTCTTTGTAATTTTACCTGCAAGCCAATTGGATACCCAACACGAATTCGGGCTGATGTAGCCTATTTAAAATATCTACATCTACATAGCCTAACAAGCACATTGAATTTTTCCACCTCCTTCACTTGCTTTAGTTCCTTCGGTTGCATAGCCGTCAAATTTCCACCATTCAATACCACCCATTAGCTCTTTAACTTTAAAACCTAGTTTTGACATATTCAAAGCACCCTTTGTTGACGCATTGCATCCAATCCCATCACAGTATGTAACATATACAAACGCTTTATCTAAATGCTTTGTACTTTCCTCATTCATTTCGCGGTGAGGGATATTGATTGCCGTTGGAATATGTTCGGCTTCAAAACCAAATGCTTTTCTTGCATCAATGGCAATAATTTTTTCGCCATTGTTTAAGGCATCAAACAAATCTGATGGGTCCATTTCAAAAGCCAATTTGTTTTCGTAATGTTTAATTTGATGTTCCATGTTTTTTAAAATTTATTTTCTGATGATCAATACTGCAAAACTAATACAGCATACACCCGTTTGAAAACGAAAAGAATTCATCATAATCATTCATTATTTTCATACAAATCCAATAGCCAAATTTTGTTACTTTACACATAATTTATCAACCGGAAAATGGAAATAAGGCATCTAAGGCTCATCAAGGCAATTGTGGAGGAAGGCAGCATAACAAAAGCCATTGACAAGTTGTACTTGACACAATCTGCGTTGAGCCATCAACTTAAAGAAGCCGAGTATCAATTAGGTACGAAAATATTTCTCCGTAATCATAAGAAATTAGTTTTGACAAAGGCAGGGGAGAAATTGTACCAAACTGCAAATGAGATACTTGCCAAACTATCAGACACAGAAAAAGAAATTAAACAGCTAATTTTTGGCGAAATTGGCGAAATTAGAATTAGTACAGAGTGCTATTCAAGTTATCATTGGTTGCCTTCGGTTTTAAAGCAATTTCATTTGCTCTATCCCAATATTGAACTACAAATTGTAATGGAGGCCACTCATTATCCTTTACAAAAACTACAAGAAAATGTTATAGACATTGCTATCACCAGCGACCCAGTAAAAGATGAAAATATTAAATACTTAGAACTCTTTCAAGATGAAATGCTAATGGTAGTTTCAGAAAACCACCATTGGGTTGATAAAAAATTTGTAGTTGCCGAAGATTTTGTAAACGAACATTTATTGATACATTCTTTGCCAATAGAAACGGTAACGGTTCATCAATTCTTGTTAGCACCAGCAAACATAAAACCTAAAAAAATTACAGCTTTACCACTTACAGAAGCATCAATAGAAATGGTAAAAGCCGATATGGGAATTATGGCAATGGCAAAATGGGCTTTGCAGCCTTACCTAAAAAATAATTCGATAAAAGCAATTAAAATTGGCAAGAATGGACTAAAAAGAAAACATTACATAGCTATTATGAATAATAAAACGTACCCAGAATATTTCAATCACTTTATATCGTTTTTACAAACTGAAATAAACTTGCAATGGAACATATAATTAGAAAATGTGAAGAAAAGGATTTACCTGTTTTAGTAGAATTATGTAAAAAACATTCGGACTTTGAACAGTCGCCATACAATCCAAAAGGTAAACTACAACAATTAAGTAAAGCAATTTTTTCAGACAGTCAAAAATTGTTTTGCTACCTTATTGAATGTGATGGACTAATAGCAGGTTACTTTTCCTATACTTTTGACTTTTCAACTTGGGACGCAAATTCATTTTTATATTTGGACTGCTTATATTTAGAACCCGACTTTCGAGGCCTTAGAATTGGTGTATCAGTTTTCGATAAACTCAAAATAATTGCAAAACAAAACGATTGTATAAACATTCAATGGCAGACACCAATATTCAACGAAAGAGCCATAAAATTTTATAATCGTATTGGCGGTACAGGCAAAGAAAAAGTAAGATTTTTCATAGACATACATTAGGCTAGATAAGAATGGGAAAGTTATTTTGCCACCATTCCTTCCAGTCTAGGTAGCAATTTCTTTTCCCACTTATGCCTCCAAAAATGCCTTCACCACATCCTCGGTTTCTAGGCAGGCTTTTTGCAATTCATCGTTAAGGATTATTTTATTGAAATGGTGCTTGAACGAAATTTCGTAGGCAGCTTTGTTTACCCTCGTTTGCAGGCTTTCCTCTGTTTCTGTGCCACGGCTAGCAAGGCGTATTTTCAATGCGTCAACACTTGGCGGCTCAATAAAAATACTCAGCGACTGGTTTGGATATTGCTGCTGCACATGGATAGCCCCTTTTACGTCTATGTCTAGCATAGGCACTTTCCCATCGCCCCAAATACGATCCAGTTCCGTTTTCAACGTGCCATAAAAAGTTCCTTGGTACACCATCTCCCACTCTATAAATGCCTGCTCGGTAATTTTCTGGTTAAAATCTTCCAGTTCCAAAAAATAATAGTCCTGCCCGTCAACTTCCTGCCCACGTTTTTTGCGGGTAGTGGCAGAAATAGAAAATGCCAATACAGGGTAATGCTGTAGCAGGTAACGGGTAATAGATGTTTTCCCAGCACCAGAAGGGGCAGTAATAATGATGATTTTATTATCCATGTGCAAAGCAATTTTAAGATTCAACCCCTTTTAGGAAATAACGATGCTGTTTTATAAAAACAAAACTATATAGTTTTATGGCTGCCATCGCAGAATGGTGCATTTTTAGTGTGCTTGCAGTTGCACAGCCACACTTCCCCATCTTCTTCCGCCGTGAATTTCAGGCTTTTAAAAGGCATGTTCAGTTGCCCGTCTTCTTCTGTTGCAAGGGTTTTATGGCTGCCATCGCAAAAAGGGTTCTTGGCACTAAGGCCGCAAGTACACCATGCGTATGTTTTGCCTTTTTCTACAACTATGCTGGTGGGGTATGGGGTAAATACTTTTGGGTAATCGCTCATGAAATTAATTTAGCTACAAAGAATAAACACGAATTAAAGGCAATTGCTGCAATTACTGTTTTATTCTTTTTTAGGGCTTAATGAAATGGGGAAAAGTTGTTCGAGGGGTAGTGTCATCTGGCTTTAAATAACTGGGAAGAAAAGTAGGCACTCGCCTCAATTTGTACATATCCTTAGAATACTAAAATAAAACCACTTACAATTAGTCAACCTGTTACTCCCCCTCTGCTTTGTACTTGCTCCCTTTCCTTTCGGAGAGGGCTGGGGTGAGGTATCTCCATTGCAATTTCATGTCCCCACAACACAAAAACCTACAACTCATAACCTAAAACCTACAACTCTTCCTGTTACTAAATTGTAAATCCCCTCATTTCATTTTTTCCCCACGCCGTAAAGCCTTACCTTTGCAACTTCAAAAGCAGCTATAAACATTACTAAAAATCTGCATAACCCTTTATGATATTGGGTTTGCGGCATTGTTTGTAGCGTAAACAAATAATAATGGACATAAGAAACATCGCAATTATTGCACACGTTGACCATGGCAAAACGACTTTGGTTGACAAAATTTTACACCAAACCAACGTTTTCCGTGCCAATCAGGAAACTGGGGAGCTGATAATGGATAGCAACGACCTAGAAAGGGAACGTGGCATTACCATTTTTTCCAAGAACGCTTCTGTAATGTACAAAGGCGTAAAAATTAACGTTATCGATACCCCAGGTCACAGTGACTTTGGTGGTGAGGTAGAGCGTGTATTGAAAATGGCCGACAGCGTTATCCTGTTGGTAGATGCGTTTGAAGGCCCTATGCCACAAACCCGTTTCGTGTTGCAAAAAGCATTGCAACTCAATTTGAAACCAATGGTGGTTATCAATAAAGTAGACAAACCAAACTGCCGCCCAGACGAAGTGCACGATGCGGTATTTGAATTGTTCTTTACTTTAGATGCTACCAACGAACAGTTAGATTTCCCTACCTTCTACGGTAGCGGTAAAAACGGCTGGTTCAATAGCAAAAACGAACAATGCGAGGATATTACCCCATTGTTAGATGGTATATTACAATATGTGCCTGCACCAAAAATACCTGAAGGAACGTTGCAGATGCAAATTACCTCATTGGATTATTCAGCCTTCCTTGGCCGTATAGCCGTGGGTCGTGTAGCCCGTGGCAGCATCAGCGAAGGACAGCCTTTTAGCTTGATGCGTACCGATGGCCGTATCCAACGCTCTAAAGTAAAAGAATTATACATTTTTGAAGCTTTGGGCAAACGTAAAGTAACAGAAGTACTAGCTGGCGACATTTGCGCTGTGGTAGGTATTGAAGACTTTACCATTGGCGATACCATTGCCGATATTGAAAACCCAGAAGCATTGCCTATCATCAGTGTTGACGAGCCTACCATGAGCATGATGTTCAGCATCAACACCTCGCCTTTCTTTGGTAAAGATGGTAAATTCGTTACATCTCGCCACTTGCGTGATCGTTTGATGAAGGAAACAGAAAAAAACCTTGCCCTAAGGGTAGAAGATACAGACAGTGCCGATAGCTTCTTGGTTTTTGGCCGTGGTATCCTGCATTTGGGTGTATTGATAGAAACCATGCGCCGTGAAGGTTACGAGCTTACTGTTGGTAACCCACAAGTATTGATAAAATATGTGGATGGCAAAAAACACGAACCGTTTGAAAACTTGGTAGTAGATGTGCCAAGCGATTTCAGTGGCAAGGTAATAGACCTTGTTACCCAACGCAAGGGCGAAATGCTGATCATGGAAAGCAAGGGCGAAATGCAGCACCTTGAATTTGAAATCCCTTCAAGGGGGTTGATAGGTTTGCGTTCGCAAATGCTCACCAGCACTGCAGGTGAAGCTGTAATGGCACACCGCTTTATAGAATACAAACCATGGAAAGGCCCTATACCCGGCCGTAGCAATGGTGTGTTGATTTCTAAAAGCACAGAAAAAACAACAGGTTACTCTATTGATAAATTGCAAGACCGTGGCCGTTTCTTCATCGATCCCAACGAGGAAGTATATACTGGCCAGATAATAGCCGAGCATATCAAGCCAGGCGATTTGGTAGTTAATGCTACGGAAGCCAAGAAACTAACCAACCACCGTGCCAGCGGCAGTGATGATGCTACCCGCATCACCCCTAAAACGCTGTTGACACTGGAAGAGTGCATGGAGTACATCCAACAAGACGAGTGTATAGAGGTAACCCCTAAAAACATCCGTATGCGCAAAGTATTGCTAAACGAGGACGAACGTAAGAAAACCTCTAAGAGCATGTCTAGCGAGGCAGTAGGATAATATTTTTTTTATATGTAGAACGGCTGATTCAATTTTAATTGGATTAGCCGTTTTTTTGTTTATAATAAATTTATATTATACAAATTGTCATAATAAAACACCGGTAATAGGTTAATT
>NZ_JBKHKJ010000016.1:0-117936 GCF_046546515.1 Parasediminibacterium schistidii
ATAAGCCTTTGTAATCAGGGTTGCAAACCTTTTGAAGGTTGGCAACCCTGATTACAACTTATTTCCCCAACTCCAGTATCCACATTTTCTGTGCTGGTATGGTAAATTGGTTGCTTGTAATAGTATTGCCGCTTACAATATCTGTTGCTTTTGTAAACCCACTTGTGCGTTCTGTAAAATCATTCAAATTTACAGTTTGTTCTTTATCGCTTGTGTTCATAATACACATGATGGTTTGTTTGGCATCGTACCTGAAATAGACATACAAGCCATCTTTTGGTAGGTACTGCATTAGCTTGCCTGTTTTAATAGCACTGGACTGCTTGCGGAAATTGCCTAATGTTTTTACTAGTGCCTGCACGTCCTTTTGGTCTTGTGTAAGGCCTTCATCAGTAAAAGCACTTTTTTTGTCACCTTTCCAGCCGCCTGCAAAATCTAGCCTCACCCAGCCATCTGGGTTGCTTTCGCCTTTCATTAGTATCTCTGTACCGTAATACATCTGCGGTATACCCCTGCAAGTAAAGAGCCAGCCCAACCCCATTTTTTGCTTGGCAACATCTTCCTTCACATAACTAAAAAAGCGGGTCATATCGTGGTTGTCTAGGAAAATGACGTTCCGCATTGGGTCTTTATACATGATGTCCTGTGCCAAAGTGGTGTATAGTTTGCTAACGCCATCGTTCCAGCCAAATTTTTCTACCATTGCTGGCTGAATGCCACTAAACAATACCTGAAAATCGACAGGTGCTTGCAGATTGCTCTTGAAAGGCACGTTTAAATTGTTTTCAACAAAATAACTTTGGTTTATCACGCCGTTTACCCAAGTTTCGCCAAACATTGTCATTTTGGGGTATTCGTCCGTAAGTGCTTTGTTGCATCTGTTCATGAAAGGAAGGTCGTTGTATATGTAGGTATCTATGCGCCAGCCATCAACGCCAAATTCCTCAACGCTCCAGATAGCATGTTGAATCAAGTAGTTGGCCACATAAGGGTTGCCTTGGTTCAAGTCGGGCATTTCACGGGTAAACCAGCCGTCAGAAGTTATTTTTGCATCTTTTTTAGACCCATGCGGGTCAAACAAAGGCTGGTCTTTAAAGCTGGTGCCTGTATAAGTAGGCCATTGGTGGAACCAATCTTTGGTTGGTTGATTCAAGAAGGTAAAGTGGTAACTGCCCACATGGTTGTACACCGCATCCTGTATCAGTTTCATGCCCCTTTTATGCAGGGAATCGCTTAGCGCCTTGTACATTTTTGCGCCGCCATAGCGTGGGTCTATGGCATAATGGTCTGTAAAAGCATAGCCATGCTCCGTCCTATTGGGCATATCGTTTTCTAGTACAGGCGTCATCCAAAGGGTAGTGGCGCCAAGGCTTTGGATATAATCCAAGTGATTAATAATGCCTTGAAAATCGCCACCATGCCGCAAATAAATAGAATCCCTGTTCAGGCTTTGGTCCCTCATGCCGGATACTTTGTCGTTGCTTTCGTCGCCATTGCTAAAACGGTCTGGCATCAGGAAATAAATAAAATCAGATGATGTTACGCCTTGGGCATAAGTAGTTCCTTTCCCTTTTCTCCTTGCTTCCAACGGCCATTTTACCGTGTGGCTTTTGCCGTCTTTGCTAAATTCAATCGGCACATCCCCTGGCAAGGCAGCAGGGGAAATGCTTATATCCACAGAAATATATTTGCTATTGTCTAGCTGGTTAATTTTTACAATGCTTACGCCGGGATAATTGATGGTTATTTTTTCTTTGCTAAACCCCTCATAGTCGCCTTTTATTAGCAACTGCACTTTGTTCCACTTCATGCCCACCCACCAATTTGTTGGCTCTACCTTGGCATACTGGGCATAAGTGAGTAGTGAGTGGTAAGTGGTGAGCAATGTGAGAAGAAGATATTTTTTCATAATAATATTATTATAGTAGATAATTAATCACGTTTCCGTAGAAGGGCGTATTGAATACGCCCAGTACATTTCAAGATTTTGCTATTTGCATTATCCTTAATATTAAAAACCACCCCAACCCCCTCCGAGGAGCTAGCGTATATACACAACTCCTATTGAGGCAGGTGTTGCCCTCTAGCATGTAAACCTCACCCCCCAACCCCCTCTCCAAAGGCGAGGGGGAGCCATCCTCCGACAAAAAGCAAAGTGATTTTAGATAGATTTACCTTGCATCTATCTATTTTGCTTACACTAAAAAACCTAAAAAAAGATATGTTATATACCCTAGCTCTTGGGAGCTACTATGCAGACACATCTTTTTTTGTCTAATAAAGTGCCTTTAATAAATGTCTTTTGTGTCTAATGTAGCGGCTTTGCCTATTCTTTGCTGCCTTTGAGCGAAGCGTTTTACCTTTTCTTTTCTCCCGTTGCGCCTTCTTTGCGTAAATAGCTCTGCGAATCTTTGCGGTTGAGCCTTTCGCTTCAAGTAAAATAGCCGAATACCCTGCTAAGAAACCACCCCGGCCTTTGGCCACCCCCTCGAGAGGGGAATTGTGTATGCACAGTAGCCTTAGGAGAGAACGGGGGTTGAGGTCAATCCATCCGTATGCAATACTGCCTTGCGACTCTTCCGCATGTCGCCCGCATCATACACAAATAAACAACAAACAGCGGCACATATCATGAAAAAGCCAGCTAGCACTACTGCATAAATAGGCTGGCTGCCATAGATGTGTTTTACGATCCACCCGCCAAACAAGCCATTGATAATCTGTGGCAGGGTGATAAAAAAATTGAAAATCCCCATGTAAATACCCAGTTTGCCTGCCGGGATAGAGCCAGAAAGTATTACATAAGGCATGGCCAATACGCTTGCCCATGCAAGCCCTACGCCCACCATGGAATATTTCAGCATGGCAGGGTCCTTGATAAAATAAATAGATATTAAACCAACACCACCCGCAATTAACGAAAGCGCATGTGTCGATTTCCTGCCGATTAACTTTGCCAGTATGGGCAAACACAAAGCATAAAACATAGCTACTAGATTGTACATCCCAAAAGCGGAGCTTACTTCGTTGCCAGCATCATTATACGCAACGCTTTTGCTATAGTCGCCAGAAAGGCCATATACATGGGTGGCAACTGCATCGGTAGTAAACACCCACATGCTAAAAAATGCAAACCAAGTAAAAAACTGCACTAGCCCTAGTTGCTTCATGGTCTTTGGCATCTTGGCAAAGTCTTTCCATATCTCGCTTACGCCTGCTTTGTCTGCCTCCTCGTTTTGCCCATGGTATTGCTTGTATTCTTTTGGTGCGTATTCCTTCGAGAAAAAAACGGTTATCAAAATAGCGGCCATGAAAACGACTGCCCCAATGTAAAAGGCATATTTAATATTGTCAGCCACACCATCTGGACCTGCTTCCTTGCTAAAACCATGGTTGCTTAGAAATTTTGGCAATTCGCTCCCGCCTACTGCACCCAAGCCAATGAGGAATGTTTGTATAGAGAAGCCAACCGTGCTTTGCGAATCTGGCAAATTGTCTGCCACCAATGCCCTGAACGGTTCCATGGCCACATTGAACGAAGCATCCAACACCATTACCATACCTGCACCAATCCACAGGGCGGGTACTACACTAGCTGTGCCGCCAGAGTTCGGCAGGAAAATAAGTGCCAACGAGGATAATATGGCTCCTGTAAGAAAATAAGGCTTTCTCCTGCCGAGGCGTGTCCATGTCCTGTCGCTATAGTGGCCAATCAATGGCTGCACTATCATGCCTACCAAGGGGGCTACAATCCAGAACATCGGGAGCTGGTCCACGTCTGCCCCAAAAGAGCGTAGTATCCTGCTGGTGTTCCCGTTTTGCAGGGCAAAGCCAAACTGGATGCCAAGGAAACCAAAACTCATAGTGAAAATTTGCCCTAAAGTCAATTTAGGCTTGGGCAATATGCCAGCAGTAGTACCAGCGCGGGAAGAAGCGGCCATAGCAATCGTTTAAATCGTTTAATGTGTATTTTGTACACAATGCGAAAGTAAAGAAAAAAAACATCCTGAAACAGGATGTTGTAAAAAAGTATGATAACAAGCTTTTACACCACAAACCCATCATGCAAAATAGCCCCTTTTTTCACCACTACTATGCCATCTTTCACGCTATAAAGTGGATGATCTGTGTTTTCTAAATGCTTGCCGCCAATGATGCGCACGTCATTACCAATACGGCAGTTCTTGTCAACTATCGCATCTTTTATATAGCAGCGTTCGCCAATCCCAATCCTTGGTATGCCTTTGCTGATATTCTCTTCCATCACTTCTATGGTTTCGTAGTAGTCGTTGCCCATGATGTAGGAGCTTACCACTGTGGTGCCATAACCAATGCGTGAGCGGATACCTACCACGCAGGTTTCCAAGCGGGAAGCATTGATGATAGACCCCTCTGCAATTACTGTTTTTTCCAATGTAGTGCCACTTATTTTAGCTGGTGGCAGCATACGAGCCCTGGTGTATACTACATTGTCATTGTCAAACAGGTTGAACGAAGGTATGTCTTGCGTAAGAGCAAGGTTTGCTTCAAAGAAAGAATAAATATTCCCAATATCTGTCCAGTAGCCTTCGTATTGGTAGCTGGCTACTTTAAACTCTACGATAGAGTTAGGAATAATTTCCTTGCCAAAATCGGTAGCGTTGGGATGCCTATCTTTCAACAAGGTATTTAATATTTGCTTGTTGAAAATATAAATACCCATGGATGCCAAATAGTTGCGGCCTTGGTTTTGCATGTGTGCGCCTGTGTCGCTAACCCAGTCTGGCAATACATCCTTGGCTGGCTTTTCTATGAAAGAAGTAATAAAATTATCTTCATCGCTTTTAAGGATACCAAATTCTGGTGCATCCCTTTCGTCAACGGGGATTGTAGCCAAAGAAATGTCTGCTCCTTTTTTAACATGGTTTGCAATCATGGCTGCAAAGTCCATCTGGTACAATTGGTCTCCGCTTAATATCAGGATATGCTCAAACTCGAGGTTTGAAATATGCCTAAGCGACTGCCGTACTGCATCTGCCGTGCCTTGGAACCAACCTGGGTTGTCGGGCGTTTGCTCCGCAGCCAAAATATCAACAAACCCTGTGCTGAAAGCACTGAAATGGTAGGTGTTTTTTATGTGCTTGTTTAGCGAGGCAGAGTTAAATTGCGTTAGTACAAACATACGGTTGATGGTACTGTTCATGCAGTTGCTGATAGGTATATCTACCAAGCGGTATTTACCTGCAATAGGCACTGCGGGTTTTGAACGGGATGCAGTCAAAGGGTACAAGCGGCTACCGGCACCGCCACCAAGAATTACTGCAACAACAGTTTTGCTTAAAGAGACCATAGAACTTAGGTTATTTTTTCAATGAATTTTTTAGCAATCGATACATTTTAACACGCAAGTTATTATCAAATGTATTGTGAAGAAGCATAAAGTAAAAATAAATATTTAAAGGTTGTTTTTGTCATTTAAACAAGGAAAATTTTTAGTTAAAAATATACTGATGATTAATTGATTGAAGCCATGATGACCTCACCCCCAACCCCTCTCCCAAGGAGAGGGGAGCCAAAGGTTGACAAAATGCAAGTGATTTTATGATAAATTTTCCTTGCAGCTATCTATTTGGGTTAAACTAAAAGACCAAAACATGTGTGTATATGCTCTAGCCCCAACGAGTGGAAAGCGGAAACCTAATCACAAATCGCTTTTGCTTTTCAAACTCATAATTCATAATTCTTAATTGCCGTAGGCCTCTGTGTATTGCTCAACCACGCTTTCCCAGCTATGGTCTATGCGCATCATGTATTTGCGCATCCAGTCCATATGGGTTTTATTTTTATAAACCTCAATTCCCCTATATACCGAATGGGCAATATCGCTCACAGTAGCATTATTAAACCTTATGCCAAAGCCTTCCCATTCACCCATGTCTTTTACCGTGTCTTGAAGCCCACCTGTGCTGCGTACAACTGGCACGGTGCCATAACGTAGTGCATACATTTGATTTAGCCCACAAGGTTCTACTCGGCTAGGCATTAGCAAAAAGTCGGCTGCGGCATATAGCCTATGGCTTAATGCCTCGTCGTAACCTATTTGTGTATTGTAAAAGCCTTTGTAACTGGCAGTAATACTTGCCAATTCGGCTTCAATAGCCTTCTCGCCACTGCCCAAAATCATATAGCAAGCTTTGCCATGTTGGTGGTACAGCACATTGTGGAAAGCACCTGGCAATATATCTGCGGCTTTTTCGCCCACCAGCCTGCCTATAAATACAAACAGAGGCAGGTTTTCGTCCAGACCATATTCCTCGCATATTTTTTTCTTGTTTTTCTTCTTGCCAGCGGCAACGCCTTTCACCGAAAATTTATTGGTTAGGTAAGGGTCTGTTTCTGGGTTCCACACTTCGTTGTCTATACCGTTTAGTATGCCCCTGCATTTGCCTTTTTCGTATTCAAACAAGGCTTCTAGGCCGTTGCTTTTATAGCGAAGCTCGGCCATGTAACTCTCGCTTACCGTAGTAACCACCCAAGCGCATTTAATGGCACTGGCTAGTGGGTTTATCTGGCCTTTCCAGTCTAGGTCGCCCCATTTGTAGCTATCGTATTCAGGTATTAGGCCGTGCCTGTCCCAGCCCATATTACCTTGATATTGGGCATTGTGTATGGTGAGTACTGTTTTTATAAATGCCAGCTTCCTGAAAGCGTAGCAGTTTTTTAGCATAAAGGGTATTAGCCCTGCGTGGTAATCGTGCACATGAATGATATGCGGCTGGTGTTGCCAACTGTTTAGCCAAGTAAGCACTGCTATTTGGAAGGCAATAAAGCGGTCTGTGTCATCGCTATAACCATATATTTTTTCACGGTCTAGCAAGCCATGTATATCTACAAGGTATAAATCGAAGCCTAGCTTGTTTGTCTTTTCCTTGATAATGGTAAAGTTGAAGTTGTAAATGCCTATTGAGGCACTGCCTTTAAAGTCAACCACCCACTCGTTATTGTACAGGAATTTCGTCCTATACATCGGCATCACCACTTTGGCAAAATGCCCTGCCTTGCATTGGTATTTGGGCAAAGCACCCACTACATCGCCCAGTCCGCCCGCTTTTGCAACGGGGTAGCACTCGGCACTTACGTGAATTATCTCCATACTATATTTTAAGTTTTTCTAGCCTTGAAATTCGGGTGTAAATGTAGGGTTTATGTGGCATGAATAAAAGCAATTGCATGATAAATTATGATTATTGTTTGTGGGTTTTGAAATAGAGGGTATAAGATTTTCTTCCCTCTATTCCAAAGCTTTTGGCAAAAGTGTAATAATAAACCCAACCCTTTCCCCTCTTTATCATTTTCCTCACTATTGACTCATCATCACTCACTCCTCACCACTTTACCCCTATTGGTAAATGAAAAGGCCGTGGGCAATGGGTTTTTAAGATACTTTTGCCGCTTTATAACCATTTAGGAGCATGTACACGATCAATATACAATTTGAGCAAAAAGGCGTAGCCCCCGTATCGCTCACGGGCATTGGGGATGGGGATAGCCTACTGGAAATATTATTGGACAATGATATAGAACTGCACCACAATTGTGGCGGGGTATGTGCCTGCAGCACCTGCCATTTGTATGTGCAGGGAGGGGATGACAGCATTGCTGAACTGTCTGACAAGGAAGAAGATTTTATAGACAGGGCAGTAAACCCACGCATCAATAGCCGCCTAGGCTGCCAATGCGTGTTGCAAAGCGGCTCTGGCACAATAGACATTTTATTGCCCGACCAAACCCAGTTTTTAGGAGAGTAATGGTTGTTTTTAGTTTTAAATTTTAAGTTTTGAATTAAATTATGTTTAGTTGTTTGTGCATCTGAACAAAAGAAAGTAATTATGAGTCATTTTGAACCCCCTATACACTGGAGCGACCACGAAGATATTGCCATGAAATTGTACGAGCGCTTTGGCGACGATTTTAACGAAGGCAAAATATACAGGGTACGTTTTACAGATTTGCTCACCTGGGTATTGGAAATACCCAATTTCGAAGGTACAAAAGCACAAAGCACCGAGGGCCACTTGGAAATGATACAAAGCAAATGGGTGTACGAGTGGAGGGATAACCAAAAGTGAGTTATGAATTATGAATGATGAGTTATTAGTCATAAGTAAGTACTAATAAAAACCATTCAATGTAAGTTGTTCAGAACCATGCAGCTTTTTCGAAAAGTTTTTATTTCCTCTTTGCATGAATGAATTTCCTATAGTAGTTAATCTGCACTGTTCTTTGTGTTCTTTAAGTGGAACGTTTTTACCTAAAGCCCTTTCCTTTGTGTTTCTTTGCGAAAAAACTTTGTGTGCTTTGCGGTTAAGCCTCCACTTAAAACAGTAAGGTGTCCTAATGTTTCTTCTAAGCACAACGCTTTCAATCTCACAATCAGTGTTTCACGCAAATGAAAACAATAGTAGCTTTTTTTCGCCTGGCACGATGGAGTAACCTGCTTTTTATTGTGTTAACGCAGTGGATGTTTATCTATTGCATCGTTGCGCCCATTTTCCAAGCGGCTAACGTGCAGCCACATATTCATGGGCAGTTCATCTTCCTTTTAATCCTTTCTTATGTTTTAGTGGGTGCTGGGGGCTATATTATCAATGATTATTTCGATTTAAACATAGACCAGATCAACAAGCCAGACAAAGTAGTGATTGACCGGTATATTGGCAGGCGGTGGGCTATCGTGTTCCATATTTGTTTTACGGTTGCCAGCATATTGATTGGCATTTATGTTGATTTACAAACGCATGTACATTTTTTGGGCTTTGCCAATTTGGTGAATGGCATATTTTTATTTGTGTATTCCCTATCGCTAAAGAAAAAATTATTAGTAGGCAATGTAATGATTGCTTTTTTGCTGGCCTGGGTTATTGTAGCAGTTACTTGCTGCGAGGCCGACCAGTTTACGTTGCTATTGCAGCATAGACTTGTAAATACCCAAAAACTGCTGCGCTATACCATATTGTATGGTGGTTTTGCATTTATTGTAAACCTGATACGGGAAGCCGTAAAAGACATGGAAGACGTGGAGGGCGACAGGAAATATGGTTGCCGCACCATGCCCATTGCTTGGGGCATCAATGCCACCAAGGTATTTGTGGCGGTATGGCTAGTAGTTTTAATAGCCATGCTGGTATTGCTCCAGTTTTATGCTATACAGTTTGGTTGGTGGTTTTTCTCCTTGTATTGTATATTGGTGGTGGTAGTGCCGTTGGTAATAGTGTTCAAGAAGCTATTCAAAGCCCAAACACCTAAAGATTATCATGCTATCAGTAGTTTAATAAAAATAGTAATGCTCACTGGCATTTTATCGATGGTGTTTTTTAAAATATACAGTTAGTCATAAGTGGTAAGTCGTAAGTGGAACATATACCGCATCATTCCTAATTCCTAATTATTTATGGTTTTAGCTTCCCAATCCCCACGCAGGAAACAGTTGTTAGAGTGGGCAGAAGTGCCTTTTGACATTGTTGTGCAAAGCACAGACGAGCAATACCCACCGCATTTGCCTACCGCAGATGTGCCTGTATTCATAGCCCGTGAAAAAGCCATTGCAGTAAGCAAATACATTAGGGAAGGCCTTCCCCAGCATATTGGTAAAACCATACTAGCGGCAGATACCGTGGTTGTTTTGGGAGACACCATTATTGGCAAGCCGAAAGACAGGGAAGATGCCATACGCATTTTGCAATCGCTGTCAGGCCAAAAACACGCCGTAATAACAGGCGTGGTTATTTTAAAAGGTGCTGAGGAAGTTGCATTTGCCGATATTACCTATGTAACTTTCCACCCCCTCACCAACGAGCAGATTGTTTTTTATGTTGAAAAATACAAGCCCTACGACAAAGCGGGTGCCTACGCCATCCAGGAATGGATAGGGGTAGTGGGCATTAAACGAATAGAAGGTGATTTTTACAATGTGATGGGCTTGCCTGTAAGCAGGGTGGTGAGGGAATTGGGAAAGGTTGACCGTTAACAGTTGACCGAAAGACCGAGGTTTAAAATCCGTGAACCCTCAAGGCCCGAAGGGGTGATATATACTAGCGATGGGTATAGCCCATCGGATAAAATGAAATGTGCCACAAATGCACGAATGGCACTAAAACTACATATAAAAGAATGTAAAATGACACAAAATGTTTGCTTATTTCTTTTTCCTATTTTTCTTAGTGCCTCTTTTTGCTTTCGTGCCTTTGTGGCGAAATAAAAAAATTATACACTTTTATCTTCCCATATTTGTACTAGGGTTACTAATACTTCCACTGCCTTTTCCATGTCTTTTACACCAATCCATTCGTGCTTGCTGTGTATAGCCTGCATACCAGTAAATATATTAGGGCAGGGCAAGCCCATGAAACTTAGTCGGCTGCCATCGGTACCGCCACGGATGGGTTCTTTTACCACTGTTAGCCCAGTTTTTTTGTATGCTTCCTCGGCATAAGCCGTGATATAGGGATGGTGCTGCAATATTTCTTTCATGTTGCGGTATTGTTCTGTTATCTCAAATGCCATTGTTGCTTGGGGGTGGCTCGCCAATACTTTTTCTGCAATGGCTTTCAGTTTTGCCTCGTGTTCTACAAGGCGGGTTGTTTCAAAATCCCTAACAATAAAAGAAATGTTTGCTTTCTCGGCAATGCCTGTTATCTGTACAGGGTGCACAAACCCCTCTCTTTTTTCTGTTGTTTCTGGGCTCCACTCGGTTGTAGGCAATGCCGCCGCAATTTCTCCAACAATTTTTATGGCGTTAACCAGCTTGTTTTTGCCATACCCCGGGTGGGCAATCACGCCATTCACGGTTATAGTTACGCCATCGGCACTAAATGTTTCGTCTTCCAGCGTGCCAGCCTCGCCGCCGTCAAGTGTATAAGCAAAGTCCGCACCTAATTTTTTCATGTCTAGTTTGGCAGTGCCAGCACCTATTTCTTCATCAGGTGTAAATAGCAGTTTAATAGTACCGTGTTTTACATCGGCATTATTCATCAGGAAGTTGGCCATGTCCATGATGATGGCCACGCCGCTTTTATCGTCTGCACCTAGCAGTGTTTTGCCGCTAGCTGTGATAATATCAAAACCAATATGTTCTTTTAAATAAGGGTATTTTTCTTTGGTAATTACCTGCGCGGCATCGTCAGGCAATATAATGTCGCTGCCGTCGTATTTTTTATGAAGGATGGGCTTTACGTTGGTGCCGCTACAGTCTGGCGCAGTATCCACATGGCTGCAAAAGCAAATAACTGGCACTTTTTTATAGGTATTGGCGGGTATGGTGGCATATACATAACCATACTCGTCAGTATGCGCATCTGCGATGCCAATCCCCAAAAGTTGGGTTACCAGCAATTTTGATAAGTCTTTTTGTTTCTCGGTAGAAGGGTGGCTATGGCATTCGGGATTGCTTTGCGTGTCTATCTGGACATACGTTAAGAAAAAATCTACTGCAATAAACTTGTAATTATCAAACATTAGTATTATTTTGCCACAATATTATATTATAAACCCATGGATAGTTCATTACATATACGTCAGGGCTGGTTAAGGGCACTGGTTTTCTTTTTTGTTGGGCTTGTAATAAGTGGCATTTTTGCCACAATTACTGGCGAGATAATAGAAAGAGGCATTTTTGGCGGTACTATAACGTTTAGGGGCACATTGATAGGCACATTGATTTTTTATTTGGTAAACAATATCGGCCTCTTGTTTTGTCTTTGGTATTTCAGGCGGGTAATTGATAGGCAATCGGTTGGGTCACTTGGCTTGTCTTGGAAGGGTTTTGGTTCAGACGCTTTGTTGGGTTTTGTAGTTGCAGTTGCCACGCTTTCGCTAGGTACTTTTTTGTTGTACCTTGGGGGCAATCTTACTATCAGGGGCTTTAGTTTTGATGCACAGAATGTTATGGTGGCTATTTTGTTTTATGTTATTGTAGCTTTCTCAGAAGAATTAATAATAAGAGGGTATATACTAAATAGCATGATGGAAAGCATGAATAGGTGGCCAGCATTGTTCGTATCTGCAATATTGTTTACCTTAATGCACGTTAGCAACCCAGAAATTACGCCTTTGGCAGGGCTTAACATATTTCTTGCGGGTATTTTGCTAGGTATCAATTATATCTACACAAAAAACCTGTGGTTTGCTATTTTTTTCCATTTTGGATGGAATTTTTTTCAAGGCACGGTTTTGGGCTACCATGTAAGCGGTGTGGATGTAGAGCAAGGCTTTTTACGCACTTATACCAATGGGCCAGATTTAATTACAGGCGGCTCATTTGGATTTGAGGGTTCTATTTTTGCAGCTATTTTGCAAGTAATTGTTATTGCATTACTAACTATTTATTTTGAAAAGAAGTATGGCTACAGGATACTTTGGGCTTTAGAGAATGATAAAGGAAAAACAGAGGAAGTAGTTTTGACTGAGGAAGAAACGCCAGTTGTTGAAGATAGTGTAGACTAGCTTCCTCTAATTCAAAACTTAAAATTCAAAATTTAAAATAATAAGGATCAGTCCCATTTTTTATTAAAATCGCCTCTTGAAAAATATTTTTCAATCAAGATATACAATAGTATAAACAAATACCTGCTGCCCATTTCCCTTATTTTTAGTTTAGAGGTGCCAGCCTTCCTGTTGTACCAAGAATTAGGTACTACTGCATAAGAATACCCCCTTACAATCGACTTCAGCGATAATTCTATGGTTAGGTTGAAGTGCGGCGCTAAAAAAGGCTTGATGCCTTCTATTGTTTTTGCTTTGTATAGTTTAAAGGCATTGGTAGAATCGTTGTACCTGATGCCAAAACTAAATTGTATAATTTTATTGGCTATCCTGTTGATAATTAATTTTACCCTTGGATAGTCATATACTTTGCCGCCTTTTATAAAGCGGGAACCAAACACACAGTCCACGTCTTTTTCTACCATAGTCCTGTAATACTTCACAAGGTCGTCTGGGCTGTCGGAAAAATCGGCCATTACAATAGCAACACATTCCCCGGTAAAACGCTCTAGCCCATACCTGATGGCATAGCCAAAGCCATTGCGGCCTTTGTTTGTATAATAAACCAGTGTAGGGATTGTTTGGGTTAAGCCTGCTAAAATATTTTCGGTATTATCTTTTGAATTGTCATTTACAACAACAATTTCATGGTCAATATTTTCTATAAGCAGCTTGTCATACAATGCCTGAACTGTTTCAGTAATAGAACCTTCTTCATTATAAGCAGGGATGACTATGCTTAATTTAAACATGCTGTTTCTTTTGAGGGGTTGAAAAAACCAAGAATTTTTTGCTCCAAAAATTCCATATTACCACTAATACTATTGCAAATAGCTTGGCTACTTTATAGTTTAGGTGGTAAGCATCTACCAAGCACCACATAATTGCCTGATTAATTAAAAGACCTACTGCCGTTGTGGAAAAGAACAAAAATACTTCGTGGCGAATGCGCCTATGGCTTTTGCCAAACACCCAGAGGCGGCTGAGCAAATAATTGAAAATGTTGGTAATAATAAATGCTATGGAATTGGAAATGAAAACGCTAAGCTTGAATTTCTCGACCAATATTATCAATAAAAAAAACTCAATAGCAACAGAAAGTAATCCTGAAAAAATAAATTTCAGGAAATCTGGTTGCAAAACCAATTGGCTAACTTGATAATATAGGGCGTAAATCTTTTTCATTTGCGTGTATCCATTGGTATATTTCTGACAAAATTTGTTCTGTTCCTATGGTTGGCTTCCATCCTGTGGCGGCAGTTATCTTACTATTGTCTGTTAAATAAATAGGTATGTCTGCTGGCCTGTTTTCTGCTACTTTGTTTATAGGGATGGTATTGCCAGTTATTTTCTCGCACCAGCCAGTCAATTCTTTTAACGATACGCTTATATCTATTGAGCCACCCACATTAAAAATTTCGCCTTTGTATGTTTTCAGGTTTTTTACCTGATAGTCTAACAATTCAAACAAATCCCTTACATGCAGCATGTCCCTTACTTGTAGCCCTTCGCCACCAAAGCCAATATAGCCTAGGCTGCCTTTCCAAAAATGCCTTGCCATCCAAAGCACTACTACCCCTTGGTCTATTTTGCCCATTTGATAAGGGCCAGTAAGCACGCCACAACGGTTAATAACCGCATCTAACCCAAAATTTTTACAGAACTCCTGTATTAAATATTCTGAGGAAAGCTTGGTGGCGCCATACAAGGAACGTACCCCTTCTAAAGGAAAGGCTTCGGTTAACCCATCTTTTGTAATACCGGCAATGGTTTGGTTGCCTGCAATTTCAAAACGGGTATCCCCAATGGTGTATTTTACTTTTTCCAACTGGTCATAAGGATATACCCTGCTGGTAGATAAAAATACAAAACCTGCGTTCCACAGTTTGGCCATGTACAAGGCATTGATAGTGCCATTGAGGTTGGTATCTATCAAATACTCAATGTCGCCGCCGGCACCAGCCAAGACAGAAGGTTCTGCTGCGGCTTCAATAATCAAATCAACCTGGCCAACTCTTTTTAAATCGTCTTTATGCCTGATGTCGCCATGCACAAATTGTATCCCATTTTCTAGCAGCCTTCTTAGGTTCAGCTCGGAACCTCTTCTATTCAGGTTGTCAAAACAAACAATTTCGTACGATGGGTAACGGGTTTTGAATAGCATGGCCAAGTTGGATCCCACAAAGCCACATCCCCCTGTTATTAATATCCGCATTTTTTATTATTTAATCCTGTTTACCCAGCTTTCGTAAATTTCCTCAAATGTTTCTTGCAACGACTTAGTAATGCCCCAATTTGGGTAATGCTCTTTCATTTTCCTCAAATCGCTATAATAGCAAATATGGTCGCCAATGCGGTTGGTGGTATCATACCTGTATTTCATTGGTTTTCCGCTTAGGTCAGAAATTATGTCAAACGCTTCCAAAACCGAACAAGTATTTTCCTTGCCGCCGCCTATGTTATATACTTCTGCAATCCTTGGCGCAGCAATAAATTCCTCAACAAACCTTGCCACATCGTAGGAGTGTATATTGTCCCTTACCTGCTTGCCCTTGTAGCCAAAAATGGTATATTCTTTTTCTTCAAGATTGCATTTGATCAAATAGCTTAAAAAACCATGCAATTCTACCCCGGTATGGTTAGGACCAGTCAGGCAGCCTCCACGAAGGCATGCCGTTGGCATGTTGAAATAACGGCCATATTCCTGTACAGAAATATCTGCCGACACTTTAGAAGCCCCGAACAAAGAGTGCTTTGTTTGGTCTATCCTAAAACTTTCGGGTATGCCGTTTGCATACTGGCTGTCTGCATAGTCGTAGCGTTTTTCCAGCTCTGTCATGGCTATTTCATTGGGTGCATCGCCATACACCTTGTTGGTACTCATGTGCACAAAAGGCACACTGGTATTGTACCTCCTAGTAGCTTCCAGCAAATTGAAAGTACCAACGGCGTTGGTGTCAAAATCTTCAAAAGGTATGGCAGCAGCCCTGTCGTGGCTAGGCTGTGCTGCTGTATGCACAATGGCATCTGGTGCCACACTAGCAATAAGCGCAATCACGCCAGCCCTGTCCCTAATATCCAATTCATGGTGCTTATAGTTGGCAATGGTACTTTCTAGCCTTGACTGGTTCCAGCGGGTATCGCCATGCGGGCCAAAGAACACTGCCCTTTGGTTATTGTCAACCCCATGTATTTCCCAACCTAGTTGTGCAAAATGTTTGCAAACCTCCGAGCCTATTAAGCCTGATGACCCTGTAACAAGTAATTTCTTCATATAAAAGCCAAATAAGTATGCTGTAAAATAATATTTTAGTTCCTAGAGTCGTGTAATAACTACCAAGAAGTTGATTGAATGTTCTTATTAATTAATCAATATGCAACAATTTCTTAGTAGCTCGCATATATATAGGGTTGTAAGGATGAGGTCCTTTACCAACTATAAAAGAATAGGATGGGTAAACAAAACAAAAAAGTAAAACAATAGCCATGAGTCGTTTTAATTCGGTAACTTCAAAGGACTCTTTTGCTATATAAAAGGCGATTATGATGGATGGAAAGATGTATGCCATGCTTCGCGTAATGCCCATAACAGTAAGTGCCCCTAAAAACAAAGCAGCATTGAGCATGATAAATACAATGCCTATTAGGTATTTTTTTGAGCAATATAGCTGATACAGTGCAATAGGCAAAAATAGCCAAAAACCTTCGAATGCTTGCCAAAAAACAATACCTGCATAATTGATTGTATAACCAAGCACAGTAAGTCCAGCACCTGCAAATTGATTTTTAAACCCGTAGTGCAAAATCAAGTACCACCTCAAAAGCAAGTATATAAATAAGCTAAAACCAAAAGCAAATGATTGCAAGGCAGGCAGAAAAAAAGATTTTTTTGTTTTTACATTTTGTTGGTACTGCCACCAAAAAAGCACAAGCGAACTCGCTAAAATAGCCCTTTCATCTGTCCAAAATGCAAAGAAGAAAGCTAAGGCTATAAACATAATATTGATGTCAAGCATGGCAATAAGCAGGAAAAGGAAAGCAAAAGAATCGAAAAAGCCTTCCATTTCGGCAACAAAGGAATAGCCAGGATATATAAAGCCAAATGCCATTGCAAATAGGAAAGTAATGCCTTTGTCGTTGGTTAGAAGCAAAAGTAACACTGTAAGGAAGCCAAAAAACAAAAAGCCAGCTATTAA
The DNA here is from genome assembly GCF_046546515.1 of Parasediminibacterium schistidii. Taxonomy (NCBI): domain Bacteria; kingdom Pseudomonadati; phylum Bacteroidota; class Chitinophagia; order Chitinophagales; family Chitinophagaceae; genus Parasediminibacterium; species Parasediminibacterium schistidii. The sequence continues at coordinate 16,716 of NZ_JBKHKJ010000016.1, forward strand.
TTGAAGGATATAAATGCCCCATTTGGTTTTTATGTTGAATATTTTAGCCAGAAAGGGCGCAGTGAGCCTAAATTCTGTTTTAGCCATGTGTGTAGAGCCTTCATATTTATTGCTTACGGTTTCTAAAAGATGATCCCTTCTGTTTATTTTTTCCTGCATGCTACAGCAAGTAGGGCAAGTAACACAGTTGGGCGACAAAGCAAAATATGCAGGTGCAGAAAAAATATGTATGATTAAAATAATAGCAATGGGGCATAATAGCGTAAAGTACTTGCCAAGGAAAAAAGTAACTAGTCCTTTCATTATTATTGATTGTTATTACCCGATGAATTAGTGCAATAATAATGATAAACAGTTAAAGTTTTTATAGTTTGAAATAGAGATAAACTGGGAATGAAATTTCATGCTTGTATTTAAAAATAGTTTTACTAACTTAAAAGTATTTATGACTTAATTTCGTAACCTAAGCCTGAATTTTATATTATCTCCGCATGAAAAAAATGTCTATCAAGCACTTGGCCAAAGAATTGAATGTTTCTACTGCTACCATATCGTACATACTCAATGGCAAGGCCAAGGAAAAACGCATTAGCGAAGAGTTGGAAAAAAAAGTAAAAAAATTTGCCAAGGAACACAATTACAACCCTAACCAATTAGCCAAAAGCCTACGCTCGGGCAAAACGAAGATTATCTGCCTGATGGTTGAAGATATTGCGGATGTGTTCTTTGCAACTGTGGCAGGGCATATTGAGGAAATTGCATACAACAAAGGGTACAAAATTCTTTATTGCAGTACCAAGAACGATACCCTTAAAACAAAAGAATTAATCAACACATTCCGCAACCGCAACGTGGATGGCTATATCATTACTCCGCCCAAGAATATTGAGCAAGATATATTATCGCTAATACAGGAAAACATCCCTGTTGTTACATTTGACCGTCATTTTGAAGGATTGGATGTTAGTTATGTAGGGATGGACAACTTTGAAAGTTCTTTCAATGCAACCAATCACCTACTAGAACAAGGCTATAAGCATGTTGCTTTTATTACTTTAGATTCTAACCAAAGCCAAATGAAAGAAAGGCTAGATGGTTACGAAAAAGCAATGTCAGATGCGGAAAAACCTTTCTTGATAGAAAAAATAGCTTACGCCAATAGGCACGAGAAATTGGCAGTTGAGCAAATAGAGCAACTATTAAAAAACAATCCAGGTACCGATGCCCTTTATTTTGGCACCAACTATTTGGCGGTAAGCGGTTTGGAAGCTATTAACAAAATAGGCTTAAAATTAGGTAAAAACTTGGGCATGGTAGTATTTGACGACAACGACCTTTTCCGTGTGCATCAGCCAACCATAACGGCAGTGGCACAGCCCATTGAGGAAATGTCCATACAGCTAATCAATATATTGCTGAATCATTTGGAAGCAGAAACAAGTTATGTGCCTCAAAAGCAAATTATCCCCTCCACACTAATTATCCGCCAGTCTTCCGCTAAAAAAACGGTTAGCCGTAAATAATACCTATATACAGGGTTTCCGCTAATGCTATTGTAAGTGATAAAGTGATGCTGCCAAAGGAGGATGGGTTGGCTAGGTAGCCAAAGCCTTCGGTTGAATCCAACCCATTAAAATTTACTTTGCAAAAATCATGAGCAACCAGCAGCTTTTTTGATTATGTTTTCAGCCATTTAAGCGGAAGCTTATTGTGAAGTGCCAATTTCTTTAATAATTTAAGCAATTCGCCACAAAGGCACGAAATCAAAAAGGGTCACAAAGTTTTAAGAGCAGAAGAAATACAACGCATGAAATCTTTTTTCTTCGCGTTACTTTCAGCCTTCGTGCCTTTGTGGCAAAATAAGTGGTGCTTAGTAACTAGTTTACAATAGTATCCCCCACCACCATCCGCATGGCAATTGCCCCTATTTTCAATACATCTTGGTCTTTCATGCACTTGAAATGACCCTTGGGGCATGTTTTAGTGCCAAAGTTGCTGCATGGCTGGCACGAAAGCCCTGGTACAATAAAATTCTGGTGCATGGCACTGCCCAAATATTGCTCGCCATAATAAGGCTCAACATCCAATTTAGGGGAAGTGCCGCCCCAAATAGCCAATACCTTCTTATTGAATGCACTGGCAATATATTGCAGCCCTGTGTCGTGGGAAATAACCAACTTGGCCTTTTTAACCAGCCATGCCGACTCGTGCAGGCTAAACTTGCCACAGGCATTGTATATTTTAAATGGGGCAATTTTTGCTATCTCGTTCCCTTCTTCCTGGTCTTCCACACCCCCAATCAACACAATAGGGTAATCGATGCTGGTGCATAGTTCCTGCAATTTTTCAACAGGAAGTTTTTTGGTATAATACGATGCACCAATAACAATGGCAACATACCCAAACTGGTGCTGGGTTGGCAAGTCGTCTTGTGCTACTGTTACATGCTTTGGTATAAAATAATCTAGCCCCATGCCATCGTTTGTTACCCCAAGTGGCACAACAGCATCGAGACTGCGTTCTGTAATGTGCCTGCCGCTCATAGTATTGATATGCAGTTTGGTAAGCAAAAACTTAGAGAGGCTTTCTTTTTTGTATGTAAAGGATTTGCACTTCAATGCCCGCTTTATCTTAAACGTGCGGAAGTTTTTATGCAAGTCCACAACGTAGTTGTATTGCTCTTCTTTTAGCGATGCAATTACTGCATCTAAATTTCCATTGAAATAAAAAAACTTATCAATATAAGGGTTAGCTTCTGTAACTGCCTTAAAAGCCCCTTTGCTCAAAAAGTGTACTTCTGCATTGGGTACTTGGTTTTTCAGGCATCGTATAACAGGAGAAGTCAACACAATGTCGCCAATAGACGAAAAGCGTATAACCAATATTTTTATTTGTCTCTGTGTATTTTGTATGTTTAAATTCACTTCCCCGCTTTTAGTAATGTCCATAGAATATAACCCTTAAATATATTTTTTTATTTTTAAATAAAACACGAGGCATATCATCCTCAAAAGGGTTTAGGGGTAAAGCGTATTATTTAGTAGGCATTATAGAGCATTATACTTCAAGAAAGTTTAAGTCCTTGCCAAATGTTTCGGTACTGAAGTAAACAGCCGCAAGCCCAATTATAATACAAATAGCCCCAGTTATAGAACCCCCAGATGTAAAATTCGTTGCTTGGCGCAAATATTTAAACAATAAAATGATTAGCGGTAAAGTTCCCCGTACAATATTCGGTATAGTGGTGGCTGCAGTAGCCCGCAGGTTGGTGCCAAACTGCTCTGCGCCCATGGTTACAAAAATAGCCCAGAAGCCTGTGGCAAAGCCAAGACCTGTACAAATAAGGTACATGCCTGTAGCAGTACCATTGGTTTGCATAAAATAAAGCACAACAAACAAAACGGTAAGCCCATAAAAAATGTACAAGGCTTTTTTTCTGCTTTTTAGCCATTGGCTAATAAAGCCGATTAAAATGTCGCCAACTGAAATACCAATATAAGCCACCATGATAGACTTGCCTGGGTCTATTGGTTCTTTGATGCCCATTTCAAGGGCAAATTTGTCTGAGAAACTAATCAATATGCCAATTACAAACCAATTGGGCAACCCAATGGCAATACATTTCAGGTAGCGGACAAAGCGCTCCCATTTATTGAAAAGCATCAGAAAATTCCCCTTTTGCACATTGGTTTGTTTAACAGCAGTATATAACCCGCTTTCAAATACAGAAACACGCAGCAGCAGCAGCAAAAAACCCATGCCACCACCTATATAGTAGCAAATGCGCCAATCGTGAAAGGTTTGCTTCATAAAATAGGCAAATACGGCCCCTGTTAAACCCACGCCCGCTACCAAGGAGGTAGCAATACCACGCTTTTCTTTGGGCACTAATTCGCTTACTAAAGTAATGCCTGCACCCAATTCCCCTGCCAACCCTATACCAGCTATAAACCTGCACCAAGCATATTGGTCCACTGTTTGCACCATGCCGTTGGCAATATTGGCCAGCGAATACAAAAGGATAGAGCCAAACAGCACGCTTAGCCTGCCTTTTTTATCGCCCATTATGCCCCAAATAAAGCCACCAATCAATAAGCCAATCATTTGTATGCTAATAATCTTCTCACCTTGCGAAAGCACTTCCGCAGGTGCAAGGCCAAGCGAAACAAGGCTAGGCTTCCTGATAATGCCAAACAAAAGCAGGTCGTAAATATCTACAAAATAACCCAATGCGGCTACCACGATGGCGATAGTAAAAATAGATTTGTTGGGTTTATCCATATAAAGCAATCGGTTTGATAAAAGGTTTCAGGCGACAATAATAAGTAATCCAGCTTTTTTTGGGGGAATTATTTTGTGAGTGGTAGGTATTGTTGGTTTAAAAAAGGGTTTTGGATTTTCAATTTCTTTTCTACCACCAGTCCGTGTTGCATATCTTCGGTATATAGTACACTACACCCTGCATCTAATGCCGCCGATACTATGATGGCATCAAAAATTTGCAGGTTATACCTTTTAATTAAGCCAAATGCCTTTTTGTAGGTAACTTGGCTAGTATTTGCCAAATAGCAACTATCAAGTATTTCCCCAATTATTATTTCAAGGTTTTGTTTAGGGTATTTCCACTTGTTTAGCAAAACATTTATTAACTCACTTATGTTTTGTGCGCAAATAAAGGGTTCAGTATCAATTAAATTGGCAGCTATTATTTGCTTTCTTGTATCGCGAACATCAATGCTATATAGCAATATGTTCGTGTCGATAAATGTACTACTCATAGTCGTTAGCTTCGTCTCTGTTAAATTTATAGCCATTGGAATTGAAACTAAGGTGCTTTGTACGCTCAAGGAAACTTAATTTTGTAAGAGTTGAAACAAGTTCCCTGTCCTTATTTTCAATTTCAAAAGCAATAATCTCTATTTTCTTGCCTTGCAATTCTGTTGGGATTTCAATTTGATAAGTAGGTGCATTTACCACCGTTATTTCTCTATACATACTGTTTGTATTTCGTTATCAAATATACGGATTAGTTTTGCGTAAAACAAGTAAATGGGTTACTGCTCACCTGGCTTCTTCGGCACTGATGCCGCTTTGCCAAAAATTAATTTTAATAATACTGGGGCTGTAGTAATGAATACAATGCCCAATACGATTATTTCTAAATGTAGTTTAATATCTATGTTATAATGCTCTAAAAAGAACTTCTCCATATAATGCCCGCCAGCCAACATACTTCCTACCCAAGCAATGCATCCTATGATATTGAATATAGTAAACTTGCTTTTATCCATCTCCACAATACCCGCAATAATGGGGGCAAACGTACGCACAATAGGAACAAAACGGGCAAAGACCACGGCACCGCCGCCATATCGCTCATAGAAATCATGGGCTTGGTGCAAGTATTTTTTCTTAAACAAAATATTATCGTTCCAATGGAACATGGTTGGCCCAATTTTTTTTCCAAACATATACCCAACCCCATTACCCAAAATGCCAGCAATGGCACAAAGGGCAATTATCATTAATAAATTAAGGAAGCTATTGCCCGTGTCGTATAAATAAGCCGCAAGCTTATCACTAAAAATACCAGCAACAAACAATAAGGAATCGCCAGGGAAAAAGAAGCCTACAAACAAGCCTGTTTCGGCAAAAATAATCAGTAACAACAACCACAAGCCTCCATTATCTATATAAAACTGGGGCTGTAACAATTCGTGAATGTGGAAAGCAAGGATAATATCAATCATAAAATATTTTTGTGTACAGCATACTGCGGATGTAAAGAAACATGAATTATTCTATTTCTTTACATCAACAGCAAACTTTCCGCAAAAAAACAAGAAACAAAGATGGAGAACACCTTACTCCCCCTCCAACGCCCCCTCCCATTTGCTTACCACGCTTGTGGCAAGGGCATTGCCCAATACATTGGTGGCAGTACGCATCATGTCGCAGAAATGGTCTATTGGCAATATCAAGGCAACGCCTTCTGGGGGTATCTTAAACATAGAGCAAGTGGCTAGCACAATAATCAATGATGCCCTAGGTACACCTGCAATCCCTTTACTGGTAAGCATCAATACCAATAGCATAGTAAGCTGTGTGCCAATATCTAAATGGATACCATAAGCCTGAGCAATGGCCAAGCTAGCAAAAGTCATGTACATCATGCTGCCATCCAGGTTAAAAGAATAACCCAATGGCAGGATAAAAGACACGATATTGCTTTTGCAACCGAAACGCTCCAGTTCTTCTGTTAATTTAGGGAATACGGCTTCGCTACTGGTAGTACTAAAAGCAATCAACAATGGGTTGCCTATATGCTTTAATAAGCTAACCAATCGTTTGCCCAATACCAAGTAACCTACAAATAATAAGAAAGCCCATAAACAGGCAATACCAAATACAAAATACGAGAAATAAATAAAGTAGAACTGAAAAATACCCAAGCCTTTCTCTGCCACTACTGCTGCCAATGTGCCAAATACCCCAAAAGGGGCAAAATTCATGATGTAGTTTACTATTTTCAGTATTATGTGGGCAAAAACATCCAATGCTTTAACGGCAGGTTTTGCATAATCGCCCATGGAAGCGGCGGCAACACCAAAGAAAATAGAAAAAATAACTATCTGCAATATTTCATTGTCGGCCATGGCACCGATGGCACTAGAAGGCACAATATGCTCAACAAATTTCTGGAAAGAAAACTCCGATGTTTTGCCCATAAGGTCTTTAAGGCCTGAATTATCTGCTTGTGAAAGGTCTATATAACTTCCCGGGTGTAGCACATTTACTAGCAACATGCCAATGAGCAAACTAATGAGCGAAGCAGAAAAAAACCAAAGCATGGCTTTGCCCCCTACCCTTCCAACAGCCTTTAAGTCGCCCAGTTTGGCTATCCCAACTACTAATGTTGTAAATACAAGCGGTGCAATAATGGTTTTTACCAGGCGGATAAAGATTGTACCTAATAGCTTTATATTTTTTGAGAAAGCCAGAATGGTATCAGGGGCAGCAAATTGGTGGATAGCATAGCCAATAGCAATACCAAGTACCATGGCTATTAAAATAGAGCGGGTAAGTTTGTTCGATTTCATTAAAACGCAGTTTTTCGGCAATATAAGTTTAAAAAATATCTACAATTATAAATGCCTTTATTCAAAGAAATGTAATAGTAACCAAAGAAATGATTAATTTGCTAACCTTATTATTTCACTAAATATCAGTTAACTACTAATTATGAGTTTATTTACTAAGAAACCACTTAGCCAATTGATGAATGAATCATCCGATTCGGAAAAAGGCTTAAAGCGGACATTGAGTGCCACTTCATTGATTTCATTGGGCATTGGGGCAATTATAGGTGCTGGTTTATTTGTGCGCACTGCTTCTGCCGCAGCACAAAATGCCGGCCCTGCTGTAACGCTTGGTTTTATTGTGGCTGCTATTGGCTGCGCCTTGGCTGGCCTTTGCTATGCAGAATTGTCGTCATCCATACCTATTGCTGGCAGTGCCTATACTTATAGTTATGCCACTATGGGCGAACTGGTTGCATGGATAATTGGGTGGGACTTGATACTTGAATATGCAGTAGGCGCCGCCACCGTAGGCATTGCCTGGAGCGAATACTTGAATAATTTACTGGTAAACGTAATAGGGTGCAAGGCTATCCCTTTTGAATGGTGCCACTCCCCTTTTGAACACTCGTTGGATGGCAGCATGCACGGCATCATGAATTTGCCTGCATTGTTTATTGTAAGCATCCTTACACTTTTGTTGATTAAAGGCACACAAGAGTCTGCCGTTGTGAACAGCATTATCGTTATTACAAAAGTATCGATCGTTATTTTAATTATTGTGTTTGGCTGGAGTTTTATCAACCCCGCAAACCATACGCCTTATATACCAGCTGCTACAACTTATACAGATCACCAGGGCATTGCCCATAACTATGGTGGCATCATGGGTATCCTCGGGGCTGCTGGCGTGGTATTCTTTGCCTTTATTGGTTTTGATGCGGTAAGCACAGCTGCACAGGAAGCCAAAAACCCAAAAAGGGATATGCCAATTGGCATTTTAGGCTCACTGGCTATTTGTACAGTTTTGTACATCCTGTTTGCCCATGTACTTACAGGCATTGCAAGCGTGGACGACTTCCGCACTTCGGGCAAAGAAGCGTCAGTTGTTTTTGCCATCAATAAATACATGATTGGTTTTGGTTGGCTGGGCAAATTGGTAACAGTGGCTATCTTAGGAGGTTTTTCTTCTGTGATATTGGTAATGCTTTTGGGGCAATCAAGGGTTTTTTACTCTATGAGCAAAGATGGCTTGTTGCCAAAAGTGTTTAGCGCCGTGCACCCAAAATACAAAACGCCATATAAGGCAAGTTTATTTATCTTAATACTTGTGGGCTTATTTGCTGCTTTTATACCAGGTGATATTGTGGGCGACATGACAAGTATTGGGACATTGTTTGCATTCATGTTGGTTTGCGTGGCTGTGATAGTCCTTCGTAAAACCAATCCTGAAATGAAGCGTGAATTTAAAACACCTTGGGTGCCTTTTGTGCCTATAATGGGTATCCTTGTTTGCGGTGCCATGATATTTGGGCTTGGCTGGACAAACTGGCTTAGGCTAATTGTTTGGTTGCTAGTAGGTTTTATCATCTACTTTGGTTATAGCCGCAAACATAGCAAGCTGAATAACCCTGAATAGGTTGTAAGTTTTACGTTATACTTAACCAATAAAAAAGCCATACTGAAAAGGTGTGGCTTTTTTATTGTGTTGATAAGAACACACAACTACCCTATTTTTGCAACCCCGAAAGACAAAGAAAGTACAACTTATAGCCTAGAACATATTACTTTCTTCTGCCTTTGTGGCTAATTAAAAGATAATTTAAAAACTACAGAAGATAATGGGAAGGATTTTTGAAGTAAGGAAGGCAACCATGTTTGCCCGATGGGATAGGATGGCCAAGCAATTTACCCGTATTGGCAAGGAAATAGTGATAGCCGTGAAAGCCAGTGGCCCAGATACTGCCACTAACCCAGCTCTCCGTAGGTGCTACCAGAATGCCCGTAGCGTGGGTATGCCTAAAGACCGTGTAGAAGCTGCCATCAAGCGTGCGATGGGTAAAGACACAGCCAACTATGAAGAAATTTTATATGAAGGTTATGCACCGCATGGAGTAGCCTTGTTGGTGGAAACAGCTACAGACAACCATGTACGCACCGTGGCCAATGTAAAAAGTATTTTCAATAAAGGCAATGGAGCATTGGGCAATAGTGGCAGCGTTAGCTTCCAGTTTAAAAAAGTGGGGAGCTTTAAACTAAAGCCAGAAGGGCTGAGCTTGGATGATTTAGAACTGGAACTGATTGATTTTGGCTTAGATGAACTAGGCGAAAGCACCAACGACGATGGCAGCGAAGTATTGGTATTGCGTTGTGCATTTGCCGATTTTGGTAGCCTGCAAAAGGCATTGGAAGACCGCAACATACACCCATTAAGTGCAGAATTGGAATGGATACCCACTACTACTGTACCTGTTACCGACGAGCAAGCAGAAGACATTAGTAAACTAATTGAGAAACTAGAGCAAGACGAAGATGTAAACAAAGTGTTCCATAATATGGGATAATAGATATAGGTGGGGTGCATTTCAAATCTTCGCTTTTTATTCCCTTTTTTTTATTTATCAGCAAGATATATAATTGATTGTGCTAGGCGTAACCTAATTCCCGACCTCACCTGAGCCCGACCTCACCCCAACCCTCTCCAGAGGGAGAGGGAGCAAGAAAAAGGGAGAGGGAGCAAGAACAAACGAGGGAATAAGAAGAATTAAGCGAAGATTTGGAATGGCTTATTTTCTGCTTTTAAGTGATTTGTTTTTTTTGCTATTTCTCCTTTTTGCCTATAACTCATTGATATTCAGTTGTTTGTATTTTTTAAGCCTCATTTTTTATTATAATTTAAGTGAATTTTATGATAATTTATTGATAATGGAATGATAGTTTTACTATAGTAAATTGATAATTTATTGATAAGAAACTGATAAGATTTTGATGGTGAATTATCATTTTGCTAAGCCAACTAGCATCCGATGCGGGAAGCAAGGCCAAGATGCCCCTAGTTGCCCCATTACTGTAAAATTGGCATGAATAGGTATATAATCCAAAATTAAAATCCTATATGGGGGAAATATTCCCCCATGAGTATCCAAAATTTCCCCCATATAGGATACTTTTTAAACCTAGTTTTTGCAGTTGAAATCTATTGAAAACAATAAAAAACGAAATTTTGAAATGCACCCTATAGGTGTAAGGCATAAGTGTTAAGTTTTGTAATATTCTTTAAAAAGATGAAAAACAATACTGCTTATGCCTTGTTTTTATTTATAAAACCCGTGTCTTGCATAAAATATGAATCAAGATAGCAGGTTAAAAAATTAGAACAATGGCTTTAAAACAATCTATTAAATACAGCTTACTGTTTTATTCATGCTTTGCGGCCATGAAAGCAATCGCGCAGGACAATTATGAAATACAAGTTTATGCTTCGCCTACTACAAAAAAAGGGAGTACTATGTTTGAATTGCACAGCAATTATAATTTTGGTGGCACCTAAGAAGTGATTAATGGCGTATATCCAACGCATGGCATATTCCACGAAACAATTGAAATAACCCATGGAATTACCCAAAATTTTGAAATTGGTTTTTACCTATTCAATGCATTGGCCACAGATGGCAGAAGCGGCTATGTAGGCAGCCATATACGCCCTCGCATATCAGCACCTGACAAATGGAAATTGCCTTTTGGTTTAAGCCTTTCAGGCGAAGTTGGTTATCAAAAATTGCAATACAGCGAAGACGATTGGACATTGGAAATAAGGCCTATCATAGATAAAACCATTGGCAAATTTTATTTTTCATTGAACCCAACCATTGACAATTCTTTAAGAGGGATGAACAAAAACGAAGGCTTTGTTTTTTCCCCGAATATTAAAACGAGTTACACTATTAACAAACTTGTTGCCGCAGGCCTTGAATATTATGGTTCTTTAGGCCCATTTAATAGGTTTTCACCTTGGAAAGAACAAGATGAGCAGCTATTTATTGCTGCCGACTTTGATATTTCACCCGTTTGGGAGTTAAATATGGGTTATGGCTTTGGCCTCAATAATTCAACCAATGCATCAATACTTAAATTAATACTGGGCAAAAGGATTGATTGGCAGGAGAAAAAAAGCAAGCAATCCAACCCCAAAACTGAAAGTACTCGCTTTTTTTAATAACAGAGTGATAACTTTACTTACTTGTTTATTGATAAATATGGGATTTATGAATGAGGTATTAGATTTTTTTTCAGGCTTGTTTGCAACAGGCCAATGGCCTGCACGCTGGCATTGCGGCAACTGGTCCAATTTTCATGGTTGGCTATATATTATTAGCGACCTGATGATATGGGTTGCTTATGCCCTTATCCCAATTATGATTTTCCAGTATTTTACAGGTAAAAAAAGGGTTATAAAATTTACCAAGGTTTATTTGTTGTTTGCTACATTTATACTCCTGTGCGGGGCTACGCATTTCCTTGATGCCATGATGTTTTGGATACCTATGTATAGGTTTAATGCGCTTGTAAGGCTGGCTACAGGCATAGTTAGTTTGGCTACTGTATATTATTTAGTAAAAATATTGCCCGATATTTTCAAGCAAAAAACCAATATAGAGCTGGAAAATGAAATTGCAAAGCGGGAGGCGGTTGAAAAACAATTAGCAGCTGCCAATGCCAACCTAGAGGCATTTGCATACATTGCTTCGCATGACCTGCAGGAACCACTACGGAAAATACAAACATTTACAGATATATTGTTCAGCAACAATACTGAAAACATTGATGTTGCAAAAAAAGAGATGGCCAATAAAATAGTGGTATCTGCATCACGGATGCAAACCATGATACAAGATATACTGAACCTATCCACCATAAATGCAAATAACAGCTTTGGTGAGGTAAACTTAAATGATGCCTTATCTGTTGCCGTGGAAAACCTAGAAATAAAAATTAAAGAAAAAAATGCAATTATTGAAACGACTGACTTGCCCCGAATAAAAGGAAACCAAGACTATTTTGCCCAGTTGTTTATGAACCTTATTGGCAATGCCATTAAGTTTTCAAAAAAGCCCCCGGTTATTAACATTACATCTATAATTGAAGCAAACAAGGTATTGGTATTTGTAAAAGACAATGGCATTGGCATGGATGAAGCCAACATTAATAAAATATTCCTGGCTTTTCAAAGGCTCCATTCAAAATCTGAATATGAAGGCTCTGGCATTGGCCTTGCCATTTGCAAGCGTATTGTTGAACTGCACAATGGCAACATTTCAGTAGAAAGCAAATTGGGGGAGGGTACCACTTTTATCATCGAGCTTCCAAAAGCATTGTAGTTTATCCACGGTTACAGATTTGCAAAACTTATCTCAGCCAAGGCTCGTTATTGCCAAAAATGAAAGTTATTTTGAAGAACAAAAGCTTGATGCTTATTCAAGCTAAAGAATTTATTATCAACAATCTGCTTTCACCTGACTAATTTCCGCCTCATCTACAACCCTTATTTTCCAATAAACTGCTTTTTTGCATCAATGAAGTATTTTAATTATAAACCCTACTGCCCCACCAAAAACACCGCATTGCTAAACAGCAGCTTGCCATTTTCCCAGAACAAACGGAACAAGGGGTCGTCGCTTAGGTACACAATACTGCCGCTTCCCATTTCCTGCACGCCAAACAGTAGGCCATCTTTCAACTTTGCCTTTACTTTAGTGCCGCTAAAACCTGTTGTGTAGGCATCCTTTTTAATAGTGCCAACGTTCCACCCATCCTTTAAAAACTGGTAAATATTATCGTCCTGTTTCAGGGTAAAATAATAGTCTAAGTAGCCATAAGCAAGGGGGTGGGTATTGTCTAAGTCTATTTTATAAATGGCACCTGGTATGGTGTTAGACAGCTCTGCCCGGTCTTTGTCGGCAAATTTTTTCAGGCTGCTATAATCACTTTTTTTGTCCTTGTCTTTATCCTTATCGCTATCCTCGCCACTATCCTTTTTATCATCCTTGGCTTTTAAGCCCCAGTCGCCGTTAGACATTTGCTGCACAGCATCTTGCAAGGCTATTATTTTGCCGCCGCTTTGCACAAATGTTTTTAGTTTTTCTGTAATTATTTTATCGTTTATGTTTTTGTAATTGCCATCGGGCAATATCAAAACGGTATATTCGTTTAGGTTGATTTTTCCTAAATCGATTGTATTGAATAAAGATATTGGGTACTCTAGTTGTTGGTCAAAAAAATCCCATACTTCCCCTGCCGAAAGGGATGATGTTTGCTCGCCTGTAAGCATGGCTACTTTAGGCGGCACAATAAAACGTATATCTGGGCTGCCAAAATCTGCCCCTTTGTCCATAAACCCAGAAGAAACCACATCTGCTGTTATAGCTGTGCCTGCAAGCGCATTGGCAATTTTTACGTTTACGTCGTTACTATTGCCCTTGTTCAGGATTATTAAAGTACCCCTGTCATAGTTTTGCTTGTTATAAGCAAAAGGCTTGCTGGCAAACCTTATTTTAACCCCTTTTTTCAGCAAGTTTGCCAATACCTTGGCAGAGCTGAATGAATTGTATTTAATCAGGTAGCCATAGTTGCTTTGTGGCACCGCAGGCGGTGTTATTGTTTCTGTATATGGCGTTTCAGTTATAGGCAATGCTTCTTTTACCGCATAAGCGTCTAGGCCATAGGTAAAAGGGATAGACCAAGCTGTAATGTCGTAAGTATTAGAATCGCTAAGGTTTCCTTTGGGTTCCAGCAATACCGTTGCCAAAGTGCTTCGTGGCTGCAACATGCCAATGGCAATATGGTATTTTTTCAAGCTGACTGTTTCTTCTTTCTGGCTTACATAATTAAACCCTTTGAATGCAGTGCTGCCAATGCTGCCATATTCTATGCCGTTTAGGTGCAATAATTTTTCTGCCGCTTGTAGTTTATCGACATTGTCGCTGGTGAGTATATATGTTTTATAAGTAAATTTTTTTGCGGCTTTATTATCATCAAAAAACTGTTTGTAGCCATCAACCAGTTTTTGCGCATTGCTGCTGGCTGTTTCTATGGTGGATATACCAGTGGTGTAATGGTGCTGTATCCTGTCTTGCAGTGTAAGTGTATCGCCATCATCTGTTTTTATGCCTAAGCCAGCCCGTATGCCACCTTGTTCATAGGTCATGCCAATAGCCCCATTGTAAATAGGGTATGTATCGCCATAAGAAGGGTAGAAAAGATCGAAGCGTTCCTTGGTAAAGTAAAGCCATCCGTTGGCATCAAAATATTTAGCGTGGTTTTTTCCAATAAGGTTTTGAAATTCCCGCTGCCATGGTGTTATTACCTCGTGGAAAGGCTCGGCGGCTGGTGCAAAATAATATGGCTCGTTATAGCCCTGTTCGTGGTAGTCCACATGGATTTGGGGCATCCATTGGCTATACAGTTTCATGCGTTGTCTTGTTTCTACCTGGGTTTGCCAAGCCCAATCCCTGTTCAGGTCAAAATTGTAATGGTTACTCCTGCCCTGTGGCCAAGGTTCTATATGCTCACGGCTTTGCGGGTTGGGGTTATAGCTGCTGCCCACCACGCTATTGTACCAGTTTACATACCTGTCCCTTCCATCTGGGTTTAGGCAGGGGTCAATGATTACAACTGTGTTTTTTAGCCATGCTTTGGTGGCAGTATTTGCGGGGTCTATCAACGCAAACAAAGTAAGCATTGCTGCCTCGGAAGAAGCAGGCTCGTTTCCATGCACATTATAGCTTAGCCATATTACTGCTGGTGCACCATTAACAACTGGCGGCACTCTATCTTTTGCCAAGCTTGCCAAACGCAGGTTGTTTAGCCTTATAAGATCTAGGTTTTTTATATTTTCCGGGGAGGATATATAGGCCACCATCAATTCCCTGCCTTCGTTGGTTTCGCCATATTTCTCTATCCTTACCATCGCAGGGTTTGCGGCGGCTACTGCTTTGCAATAAGCCACTATTTTATCGTGTCGGGTGAATTTTGTGCCTAGCTTGTACCCTAGGAATTGATCAGGGCTTTGAAGCATTTGAGCATTAGCTATTATTATGCTTAGGCAAATGAATAAAAGGCATAGTGCTTTCCTCATACAACTTATTTATTGGCTGTGAAAGTAGGCAAAATGGGGAGTGCATAAAAGTTTTTCGCTTTTTTAGTAAAAATTCACAATAGCACAACCCTGCTCCCATCCGGCCCCACTTATCCAGAAAGGTAGCGACAAATTCTTGTATAGTAGACGGAGTAAGCTGGGGGAGGGCAAAACGATAACAGTTATATATTTTTTATAATATCATTTCGCCGCATTTTTTATTAAAATAGTTTAAGCTTTGCCAATTCCAGGTCTTTTTTGCTGTTTCGGATTTTTTTTAAAATCCAAACCGACTTTGTAAACCATTGATTATCAACAATGTAACCAAAATTTAGTGAGTGTTTCATGAGTGATTTGAGAGTGATTCATGAGTGATTTGTGAGTGCTTTATGAGTGTTTTATGAGTGTTTTCGAGTGATTTGTGAGTGATTTATAGCCATAAAAGCAAGTCAATATTTTTGGGCTTCAACTATTTTAATATTAGTAAAAAAAGAACTACGATACTACTTTGGGGACACTAGCTTTGCAAATGCTTGGTATCAGGTGCATTTATACAGTAAAGATAAGGTTTTTATAAACTAGAAATATTTGGAGGCTGGATGCATAAAAGTTTTTCACTTGCAAAGCCCCGAAGTAGTTCATATAATAGAGACGGGCAAAGCCCATCGTAATATTATCCATGTTTTCCGTAAGTTTAACTATTGTAAAGCCGTCATTTTTCTTTCAATTTTGTATTTTTAAATCTTGCCCCAAACGATTTGCCATGAACAAGAAATTTTCATCCACTTACATTATTGGTATTGCTTTTATTTCTGCATTGGGGGGCTATTTGTTTGGGTTTGACTTTGCCGTTATTTCAGGTGCTTTGCCTTTTTTAAAAGACCAATTTGGCTTAGATGCTTACATGGAAGGTTTTGCAACAGGCAGCTTGGCATTGGGGGCTATTATTGGTTGCTTAGTTGCAGGGAGGGTTTCAGAAAAATTTGGCCGCAAGAGGGGGTTACTCGTAGCCGCTTCCATCTTTGGGCTATCTTCCTTGGCAATGGCTTTTGCTGCTAACACGCAACTATTTATCGTAGCCCGCTTTTTTGCTGGCGTGGGCGTGGGCATGGCCTCTATGTTATCGCCCATGTATATTGCCGAGATTGCACCAGCCCCTGTAAGGGGAAGGATGGTAGCCATTAACCAACTAACCATTGTACTAGGAATTTTAATCACCAACCTTGTTAATTATTCGCTGCGCAATAGCGGCGTAAATGCTTGGCGGTGGATGTTTGGTTTGGGTGCTATCCCTTCTACCTTATTCTTTTTGGGTGTGTTATGGATACCTGAAAGCCCACGTTGGTTACTGAAGATGGGCAGAAAAAACGAAGCCGAAGGTATTTTACAGAAAATAGGTGGCAGCGATTATGCAACCGAAACAATCGTTTCTATCAATAAAACATTTGCTAATACCACAACAGTTAGCTTTAAAACCGTTTTTGAAAAAGCATTTTTGCCTGCGGTATCGATAGGCATTTGCCTATCGGTATTGCAGCAATTTTGTGGCATCAACGTGGTGTTCAATTATACGGCTACCATTTTTGAAAGCATTGGCGCATCCAAAGACGACCAACTGCTGCAAACGGTTTTCATCGGGGCAATCAACCTCATTTTTACATTGTTGGCCATGGCTCTTGTGGACAAACTTGGCCGCAAGCCCTTGATGCTGATTGGCTTTGCCGGGCTTGCTATCCTATATATCATTATCACTGTTTTAATAGGCAAGGGCAACCCAAACGTTTCTTGGTTTTTATTGGCCGCTATTGGGTTGTATGCTTCCACATTGGCACCTGTGATTTGGGTGCTTATCTCAGAAATATTCCCAAATAAAGTGAGGACTTTGGCCACCACAATTGCCGTGGTTGGCCTTTGGGCAGCCTACTTTATACTTACGTTCACGTTCCCAATATTATACGAGCAGCTAAAGGAGAAAACATTTTATATCTATTCAGCCATTTGTGCCATTGGCTTTTGGTTTATGAAAATAAAAGTAAAAGAAACGAAAGGTGCTACTTTGGAAGAAATGGATACCATGTTCAGCCCGCATTAATTAGAAAGTTGTAGGTAATAGGCTACAGGTTTTAGGTAGGCTATACAGAATAGGGAACAAGTCTTAGTACAGTTTTGAGCGAAGATTTAACCACAAACCACACAAAGTTTTTCGCAAAGAAACTCAAAGAAAGTTCCATTTAGGTAAACCGTTTCACTTGCCCCCACCCCCTAAAGGGGGCAAAGAGGACACAAAGAATTGTGCAGCTTGACTACTAAGCAGTAAACTGTACTTGTAGTAAAGTAGCTAAAAATTGTACTACCTCCCCGTGATTCGATCCAGCCTAGAAAAAAATATTTAAAGAGCGTTCGTAATTCAACATTTTAAATTCAACATTTAAAATAACAATCCCTAATGTACACAATTGCAGAGAGCCTGTTGGCCGGGCATCAAATGCTTACCCTCACCCACATACCAAGCGGCAACTATGCTTCCATTATAGTGGGTTATGGAGGTGCTATCAATTCGTTTGTGGTTAATGGGAAACATATTTTAACAAGTGCAAGCAATGCAGATGAATTTGAAAAAATAACTAAAAATTCGTTTGCTGGCGCACAATTGTTCCCCTTTGTAAACAGGGTAAAGAATGCCACCTTTACTATTGATGGGCAAGCCTATTCTTTGCCAATGAACGATGGCGGTGGGTTGCCACATTGCCTGCATGGCTTGGTCTATAACCAAACGTTTACCATCGTAGAACGCAACGAGCAAGAAGGCATTTTAAAATTGGAATATCATTTTGCAAAAAAAATTGGCTCGTTCCCTTTTGAGTATTTATTGGAAGTTACCTATACATTGGATGAGCATAGCTTGCAGGTAGATACCGTCATAACCAATCTAGGCGGCACGATAGCCCCCATTGGATATGGCTGGCATCCTTATATAGCAGTTGATGGGAAAATTGATGATTGCAAGTTGCAATTGCCCGCAACGAAATATTATACAACTGATGAACAGTTGATACCTACAGGAGAAACAAACACCCTTTTTGATTTTGTAGAACCAAGCCCTATTGGCCATTTGGAACTGAACCAATGTTTTGAAATGCGCACAACCGGAACGGAGCATAGCACAATGCTTGAAGATGGGGACGGCACTTGCATACAGCTTATTCAAAATGGGTTTGCCTACACACAATACTATATACCCCCCGACAGGAAAAGTATTGCTATAGAACCGCAGACTTCTATTCCAGACGCATTGAACAATGGAATAGGCTTGTTACAGATGCAACCCAACCAAGCAATGGAGTTTTCATTTAAAATAATTGTGTCAAGGAGCCACAAAGGCACGAAGGCACAAAGAGGCACAAAGGTTTAAAAAAAAGAAAAAACAAAGCAACTATGCCTTTCTTTTTTTCTTGGTGCTACTTCGAGTCTTTGTGCCTTTGTTGCTAAATAAAAAAATAATAGTTTCATAAAAATAAATATTATAATCTAATGAGTACCGTAAAAGCATGGGTAGAAGCCGTAACCATCCCCACTTATAGCATTGGCAAGGCAGAGAAAAACCCTATTTTTTTAGAGAAACGTGTATATCAAGGCAGTAGCGGTGCGGTGTACCCACACCCTGTGGTAGAAAAGATTTTGGATGAAAAGAAAGACCAAGTTTACCAAGCAGTTTATATAGAGAATGAATACTTGAAAATAATGGTATTGCCCGAACTGGGCGGCCGGATACAGATGGCTTTCGACAAAGTTAGGCAACGCCATTTTGTGTATTATAACCAAGTAATAAAACCAGCATTGGTGGGCTTGACAGGGCCATGGATTTCGGGAGGAATTGAATTTAACTGGCCACAGCACCATCGCCCCAGCACCTACAGCCCGGTTGATTTTACAATTGAAGAAAATGAAGATGGCAGCAAAACGGTATGGGTAAACGAAGTGGAGCAAATGTTCCGTACCAAGGGCATGGCTGGCTTTACGTTGTACCCCGGCAAGGCATATCTAGAAATTAAAGGAAAACTGTTCAACCGCAGCTTGTTTCCCCAGACATTTTTATGGTGGGCCAACCCGGCGGTAAAAGTAAACGACCACTACCAGTCCGTTTTTCCGCCAGATGTTTATGCCGTTTTCGACCATGGCAAAAGGGATGTATCCTCGTTCCCCATTGCCACAGGCAATTATTACAAAGTAGATTATGCCCCTGGGACAGATATTTCCCGCTATAAAAACATCCCTGTCCCTACTTCCTACATGGCCATACAATCGAAATATGATTTTATGGGCGGTTATGAACACGATACCGAGGCGGGCCTCTTGCACGTAGCCAACCACCATGTTTCGCCGGGTAAAAAACAATGGACATGGGGGCATAGCGATTTTGGGCAAGCATGGGATAGGAACCTGACTGATGAAGACGGTCCCTACATTGAATTGATGATAGGCATGTTTACCGACAACCAGCCCGACTTTTCGTGGATACAACCCAATGAGGAAAAAACTTTTGAGCAATACTTTATGCCCTACGCAAAATTGGGGATGGTAAAAAATGCCACGAAGGAAGCAATGCTTAATTGGGTGGTAGAAGGCAACACAATTAAACTATTGGTATATGCCACGGGTGTTTATAACAATGCCAGCATTGCTTTATACCATAAAGGCACTTTGACTTTTGAAGAAAAAGCCAATCTATCACCCGAAAATGCTTTTGAAAAAGAAATAACCTTTGAAAATATTGATGAAACGCACATAAAATTGGTGGTATCAGATGCAATGGGTACAATTTTGGTAGCTTACCTGCCTGAAACAAAAACTGAAACAACCATTCCCCAAGCGGCAACCCCAGCCAAATACCCAGCCGATATTGAAAGCATTGAAGAACTATACCTCAACGGCTTACATATAGAGCAGTACCGACATGCAACTTTCGTGGCAACCGATTATTACTTGGAGGCATTGCGCCGAGAACCCAACGATAGCAGGAATAACAATGCCATGGGGCTATGGCTGTTGCGAAAGGGCAAATTTGCGGAGGCTGAACCTTATTTCAGGAGGGCTATTAAAACCATTACTTCCAGAAACCCCAACCCAGCAGATGGGGAGGCATTGTACAATTTGGGTTATGTATTGTTCCTGCAAGGCAGGTTAGACGAAGCCTTTGAGGCCTTGTACAAAGCCACCTGGAACAGTGCTTGGCAAGATAGTAGCTATCTGGCCTTGGCGAGGATTGCTTCCAAAAAAGAAAATTTTGGCGAAGCATTGGCGTTAATTGATAAATCATTAATACGCAATTGGCATAGTCATACGGCAAGGCATTTAAAAGTGGCTTTGTTACGCAAGGCCAACCAGCCAACTGTTGCCCTGCAATTAATTAAAGATTCATTGGCAATAGACCCGTTTAACTATGGGTGCCTTTATGAGGAATTTCTGATTACAAATGACGATATTGTACTTGCTAAACTCACATCGCTTTTAGGTGGCCGGGTGCAAACCTATATTGAATACGCATTTGATTATGCCCACGCAGGGTTTTATCAGCAAGCCATTGACTTTTTGCAACTGTATATCAATAATGAGGCATCGGTTTACCCAATGGCATATTACTATATTGGTTGGTTTGCTTCTTTATTGCAAAATGAAGCACAGGTATCAGCCAATTTCAAATTGGCATCTTTTGCAAATTCTGATTATTGTTTTCCACACCGGATAGAAGATGTATTGGTGCTACAAGCAGCAATAAAGGCCAATCCGGGCGATGCAAAAGCATTGTATTATCTAGGTAATTTTTGGTACGATAAACGCCAATACACCGAAGCAATTGAATGCTGGGAACAATCAAAAGCGATTGACGGCAATTTCCCTACGGTGCATAGGAATCTTTGCTTGGCCTATTTCAACAAAACAAAAGAACCACAAAAAGCATTATCCGAAATGGAAACAGCTTTTGCCTTAGACAGCAGCGATGCAAGGGTATTGATGGAGCTAGACCAATTGTATAAAATATTAAATTACCCAGTTGAAAAAAGGCTGGCATTCTTGAAAAACCACACTAAGCAAGTGATGGAACGGGACGATTTGTATCTGGAAAAAATAGCCTTGCTGAACCAATTAGGCGAATATGGGCAAGCAAAAGCATTGATTGAAAAAAGGATATTCCACCCTTGGGAAGGTGGCGAGGGGAAGGTAGTAGCACAATTTCTACTGGCTCATATTGAATTGGCGAAACAAGCGTATTCAGAGGGAAACAATGACAAGGCCTTATCCTATTTGTCGGCCACTGACCAATACCCACACAACCTTGGCGAAGGGAAATTATATGGCACGCAGGAAAATGACATCTATTACCTGAAAGGGCTTTTGCATGAGCAAATGGGCGAACCAGAAAATGCGGCACATTTTTACAAGTTGGCAACCGTGGGCATCAGCGAACCTGTACAAGCCATTTTTTACAACGACCCCCAGCCAGACAAAATATTCTACCAGGGGTTGGCATGGTTAAAACTGGGCGAAAAGGCAAAAGCCGACAGTATTTTTGAAAACTTGGTACAATTTGGGGAGCAGCATTTAAACGATGAGATTAAGATTGATTACTTCGCCGTTTCTTTACCCGACCTATTGGTATTTGATGTGGACCTGAACGATAAAAACCGCATCCATTGCTATTATTTAATGGGCTTGGGCAAATTGGGGCTTGGGCTTGTGGAAGAAGCACAAGCGTTGTTCCAGCAGGTATTGGAAAGGAACGTAAACCACAACGGTGCTAAAGTACAATCAGGCTACCCAAATAATGGAATTAAACCTTGATTTTGCGTTAGTAGTCACCACATTGGCTATGATTTTTTGCCAGAAAGGCAAAAAATCACGAAGAAGTATATTTGAGCACGTGTGTTATTGTGGCGAAATATTAAACCCCTACTCCACCACAAAAGTTGCGTTGCTTATATGTTTCCCATCTTTTAGTATTGCTATCTGGTAAGTTCCTGCTGCGGGTTTTGTTTTGTCTAGATATATTGTGTGTACAGTTTTATGGCCTGCATGGTCAATGCCTTTTTTCAAAATCGCTTGCCCGAGCATACTGTACACTACTACTGTGTAAGCACCTGCTTCCATGCCTGAGAAATACAGGTTCAACTGGTTGCTTGTTACTACAGAGGGGTATAGTTTTACATATATATTGTTTACTGCACTATTTTCTACCAATACGGTATTGCTATACACAATACTGCCATTTGTACTTATAGCTTTTATGCGGTAGTAGTTGGTGCCGCTTGCTGGTGCAGGGTCCATGGCTGTATAAGCGGTTTTACCAATTGCCTTTACCGAAACAATACTGCTATACACTGCCCCGTCTGTGCTATGTTCTACTGCATAGCTGGCTATGCTAGCCTCGTTTGCTACGGCCCAGTTTAATACTGTTGCCCCATTTGTCAGCTTTCCCGACAGGCTTGTAAAAGTGGTGGGCAATGCCGTTGCTTGGTTTACTATTAATTCAAACCGCCCCTTGCCTTTGCTGTTGGTATCGGCTGTAACGGTGAAATCATAAATAGGGTTCAGGGTAATGTCTTGTTCTGTGCCTACCAGCTTGTCTTTTAATAACAGACTGCCAGCAGCAAAACCTGTCAACTGCTTGAAACGCAAGCGGAAACTGCCCGTTTGCGTGCTTGTTATGAGTAGCGTTACAGTATCTTGCACCAAGCCAAATGGGCGAGTGGAAATGGCCAATGAATAATTGGGTTTACTGCTTGCCAGCGTTTGGCTGCCACTGCTAAGCGATTCTGCGTCCCAGTTGGGGGTATAATCCTTGCTGCCTTGGTTATTATAGCGTACTGCTATTTCATCTAGCAGGGTATCTGTGGTTGAGTATAGCCCCATCCTGATTATTTGCTCATTGCTTGTGCCAAAATAATTGAAGTTGGGTATGGTGGAGTCTATCTTATGTGTCTCCCTAAAAGTAATGGATGTGCCTGTTTTGTTGGCTTCCACAAAGAAAGCCTGCCCAATGGCAATGAAATCGCCTTTTGTGTCATCATATCCTGCCGCGGCATTGGTAACCAACCCATTGGAATAAGTAGTATAGTTGCCATTGCCATAATGGCTGTATGTCCACATCTTGTTGTTGATAGCTGGGTTTGTAGCTTGGAAAGCGGTAAACCGCATCTGGCATGGGTAAGGGTTGGCCAATAATGAATAAAGGTAATTTGCAGTGTCGTTTAGTGCTACTGTAACTGGCCCTTGCGTCAAAAGCCCTGTGGCACTTAGCACCACGCTCACTGGTGCTGCTGGGGTATAACTGTTTAATTGGTCCGCACAGCTACCCACTTTCCTGTCGCCCCTTATGTTCATCGAATACCCCGTGCCTGGGGAAAGCAGCGTGGCATTGGTATTGGACACAGAAACCCACCTGCTGCCATTTACTGCCACTGCTTGGCAGGTGTACATGCTTGGCTTGTTGCTTTGTGTTTTGTCGAAGCCGTTGCTGTTGAACTGGCTGCCGCCCGTACCACAGACAGTACCGCCTGTGCCTGCACCTGTAATATAGATTTGTTGCTGCCATGCGCTGTCTAACCTTTGTGTTACAGAACTGCCTATAAAACTCGACTTGCGCATTGTTTTAGCAGGGATGTACAGCTGCTGGGTAACTTTACCGGTAATAT
Organism: Parasediminibacterium schistidii; assembly: GCF_046546515.1. NCBI lineage: Bacteria > Pseudomonadati > Bacteroidota > Chitinophagia > Chitinophagales > Chitinophagaceae > Parasediminibacterium > Parasediminibacterium schistidii. Next base: position 40,619 of record NZ_JBKHKJ010000016.1, read on the forward strand.
AGCCCCCATTAACCCCTCCTTGCGCTACCCTTGCTGTGCCAGTGGCAGCATTGGAAACAAGCGTGAGGTTGCCACCCGATGCCAAAATACCAGCAGTAGGCTTTACAAGGTTTATCACATTCAGCCCATTGCCCAAGGCAACCGTGCCGCTACTATTTACAATCAAGGTATCCAATACATTGGTGTCGCCGGGCGAGGTTTGATCAAAATATAAAGTGCCTGTACCCAACATAGCTAACCCAGATGTGGCAGATCCAGTTATAGCACCTGTTCCTGAAACAGTGCCATTCACAGTAAGGTTGTACCCGTTCAGGTTTAAACCAGACGAAAGGGCAAGGTTGTTCACCGATAAATTAGTGGTTAGCATTGGGGTAGTGCCACTAATAGTTACGTTGGTAGAAGCGGTTGGCACTACACCGCCACACCAGTTTGACGGGTTGTTGGCATCGCCGCCCGTTACCCCTATATAAGTACCTGCCACGCAGCTTGGGTAAATGGCATCTGTATTGCCAATTACGTACAAATTAGTGCCGCTAGCCGCAATGATTTGCGACGTTGCGGTTACGTTATATGGATTTGTACCTGCTGGTAAGCCTACGCTGGTTTTGGTATAGGCAGTTGTATAATTGCCGACCTCGCAGTTAGCATTTGTGGAAAAAGCACTTGCCTTGTCAGTGCCATTAAACTGATAGGTAATATCGGCCGTGTTGCTACCACTGCCACCCGTAACAGACCATTGCAGCTTTACTATTTTAGAGGTGTCTGCCACTGCATTGCTAATGGCTGTTTGTACCCCCACACTAATATTGGGGCTGCCTGCGGTATTGGTCAAGGTTAATGGCGCATAAGAACTTGCTGTGCCTATGGGGAACAAACTTGCAACCGTGCCCAACTTGTTCCTAATAAGCCTGCCTGTGCCATTTACATACACATAACTGGTTAAAGTGGTGTCTATTACAGCAGAACCCGAATCGAGGGTAAGGTTATAATTACCCAAAACCAACTTGCCAACAACCAATGTAAGCGCGCCGTTTTTAGCAGTAGTTAAATTGGATGGTAGAAGGATATTCCCATTGTTGCCAATGGTAAGTTTTTTTACCGCAGCCACCGTGGGCAGTTCGCTATGGATACCTATTGTATCTACCACCGTGCCTGTATAGCTGGCATTTACCGTAGTGTTTGCAGTGGTAGTAGGTATTTGTGCCAATGCTTGCCTGCCTGTGCCAGTTTTGTTGCAAATGATGCTGGCACCATCTACCAAACTTAAATTGCTGCCGTTTGCAAAAACATAAGAGGCGGCAGTAGTAGCATTTAAAGCAAGGGAATTGGTTACAGATACCGCTTGGCTTAATGTAGGTGCTGCATTCGTTACCGATAAAATACCAATGCTGGCCGGACTAAAAGTAGATGCTGGGATAGTGGTAGCAGCTACCAATGCAATGCCTGCCGTATTGTTGCTGGCATCTATCACCCCTGTACCCAAAGTAATGCTGGTGGGCAAAGTAACTGTTGCGCCGGGTGCTATGGTAAGTATGCCTGCGGTGTTTGTAAGGCCAGACAATTTCACATCGTTGCCAATGGTGCAGCCGCCCGTAATATTGTTCAGCAAGGCAGGCGCATTGGTAGTGCCACGGGTAGTGGTATCAAAATAAACAGTGCCAACAGAAGCAGTAGCATTAATGTACAGGTTGCCAGCCCCTGCGGCAGCCGTGCTGATGCTATTGGCAGGGTTCATGGATACCGTGCAAGCAGTTGCCGAAGTATATCCACCCAATTGGAGCGTGTTTGAAGCAACCTCGCCTACTACTATCTTGCCCGAAGTATTACTTGCTGTAAAGGTTAGCCCATTGTTTACCGTAACTGACCTGCTGGTTCCAGGTGCAATAGCTACTTTATTATTTGGCGTAGTATTGGCCAGCTCTAAATAATTGGTTACCATATTATGCGCCCCCAGTGCAATGTATTTTTTAGACGTAGTAGCGGCTATGGAACAGGCAATTACAGCAGGGGTGCCACTGGTACCACTAAGCCCCGTACTGGTTACCACAAAACTGGTTGGCAGGTTGGCTACGGTATAGCCAGTGCCGTATTCTGTAAGGGAAATGGAAGACACAGCACCACTGCTGTTTGTATTAAACGTTCCAGCAGCAGCAACGCCGCCGTTGGGGTTCAGTATCGTAAAAGGGGTATTGGTTTGATTAACCGTATAGCCAGAACCACCGGAAGATAGTGTAACTGCATATATAATAGACTGAGTAGATGTACCCGTCATAGATAGCTTGCCACCTGTAGAGGCGGTTATGTAAAACACATTGTTGCCAGCAGTATTGTAGTTTACAACATTGCCGCCCAATGTAAGTGTATTTGTTCCTAGGCTCAATGTGCCGCCGCCGTTCCTGTCCATCCGCAAATCGTTGGCAACGGTGAAATTCCCGCTTGCGTTGATGGTAGAATTGGTTAGTCTCAAGTTGCCTAGTGTTACATTCCCACCAATGCTAGTATTGGAGGCTGTCATTTTCAACTGCCCATAACCCGTATGCACGCCAGAGGCAGTGCCTGTTACATTGCCTGAAACAGAAATGGTATTGCCACCATCGTTTAGCGTGCCTGACGTTAAAGTTAGGCTAACAGTATTTACGGCATTGCCCAAAGTAGCACCGCCCGCTGTCAGCGTTAACCCAGACAATGAATTGGTAGTGCCGGGTGTTGTTTGGTCAAAATAAATAGTGCCAACAGGGGCGGTTGCATTAATCACCACATTACCTGCATTCGCTGCATAAGCACTAAAACTATTGCCGGGGTTCATGGATACGGTAGTGGCAATACTGCCATTACCTATGGTGAAATTGTTGCTGCTATATTCACCCACCCCAATTTTGCCAGAGGTATTGCCAGCCGTGAAGCTGAGGGCATTGGTAACAATGGCAGACCTGAAATTAGAAGGGCCTACCGCCATGATATTGTTAGCAGCTGTATTGGCTAGTTCCAGGTTATAGAATTGCACATTGTGGTTGCCAACGGCCAGGTATTTTTTTGCAGTGGTAGCAGCAATGGTACAGGTAATTACCCCGCCAGTGCCACCGCCGCCCGTAAAACTAGTAGGTGCGGTAGTGTAGCCAGTACCAAATTCTGTAATGGTAACCCCAGTTATTGCACCGCTGGTAACAGCTATGGTGGCAGTAGCTGCCACACCGCCATTAGGGTTGGCAAATGTGATGGTGCTTCCATTGGTATAGCCCGACCCACCCGAGCTTACCGCCATGGTCATAATACCAGATTGCGTGGAAGTACCTGTCATGGAAATTTTACCCGTGTTAGACATAGTAACTACATTGCCGCTATTGTTGAAAATGTTCCCCCCAATGGTGATGGTGGTATTGACACCCATATTAAAAATAGTACCATTAGGCCGATAAACCCGCAAATCGTTGCTGATGGCAAAACTGCCGTTGACTATGATGCTATTGCTATTCACTAGGAATAAGTTGCCAAGGGTTACGCCCGAATCAATAGACGTGATACTTGGTAGTTCTATCCTTCCAAAGCCAGTATGCGTGCCATTGCCTGTGATATTGCCAAGCAACGAAATAACATTGCCCCCGTCGTTCATCGTGCCATTCAATGCCAGTTCTACATTGATGGTTAGTTTGGCATTATTAGTCGAAAAATTTACCGTGGGGCTATTTTGGAACATCAGCTTCGCAATGGTTTCTGTGGCCATATTGCTTACGGTTACAGTACCTGTGCCACCAGAACCATTGATGTTGTTGCCATCAAACAAAAGCGTATCGCTTGCAGATACATTGTTGCGTGAAGGATTCCAGTTGGTGGCGCTAGTATAGCTGCCACTAGTACCACCCTTCCATGTATAGGTTTGTGGGATGATGGACAAGACCAATGTTGCTGCACTATCGCAACCCGATTCATTGGTTAAGTGATAGGTATAAGTACCGGGTAGGTAATAAGTTGTCCCATTAAATGTATAGCCCGAGCCATAAAATACACCCACATTGGTAGTAGAACTGGTTTTGGACAAAATGGTGATGGTTGTATTGGGGCTATTGGCTGTACTGGCTGTTTGGCAGGCATTGTTTGCCGTCATTTGACAAACAATTATATCGCCATTATTCAATGTTGTATCGGTATAGGTTGTGCCGCCGCTGCCAACATTGCTGCCATTCTTTTTCCATTGGTACACAGGTGCAGTTCCGCCATTAATGGGTGTAGCCGTAAAGGTTACGGATGTGCCAGCACAAATAGTGGTGGCTGGGCTTGCCGCAACACTTACACTCGGGGTAACCGATGCGGGGTACACAATGGTATCATAGCCCGTCATGGTTGTGGAGCAACCGCCTGATGCAGTTGCTATCACAGTATAAGTACCCGCAGTTGTTAGCGAACCAAAACCAATAGCTGCCCCGGTACCTGCAATCGGGCTGCCTTGGTTGGTGCCATTATTTTGAAGCTGGTAATTGACCGTTGATTGTGAACCAGAAAGCCCTATCGGGAATGCCGTCCCGGCTGTGCAGCTACTGCCCCCGCCCGTTAGGCTAAACAAAGTAGGCCCCACACATTCCGCAAACAATACATTGCCCAATACCGTGCGTGAGGAAATGGTTTCACTTTGCGTACCCGCTGTTGCTGCTACACCTGTTGACCAGGAACTACTGTAGATGCTGCCTAGCAAACTGCTGGTATTAGTACCAGCTATAGAATCTGCACTGATATAATTAAACGTCCCATTATAATTGGTAAATGCCAATGTATTGGCATTTACCAATGTCCAATAACGGTTAAGGTATTTTGATTTGCTTAACGGAAAAGAAGCATAATGCGGCTCTGCAGTAGCAGGGGTGGTAGTGGAAACCAATAAATCGCCCGCCGTGGTTACGCTTGCAAAAGTTAGGCTTACGGGTGTATAATTGCCTGTATCCCCAATTTCAAAACTGCGGGCTACGTTTGTGCCAGTAGCTACGTTCTTGCGCAAATAGCCATTTACCCACCCATTTGTACGGGTTACAGAACCAGCAGTGGCCATTATCAAATTGTTACTGCCTGTTGCAACCTTGCCATTTGTAAGCGTAAGCACACCATTTACCGTAAGGTTGGTGCCTAATATAGCAGCACCGGAGGGTAAGTTTACCATTAGGTTATTTACATTCAGGTTGCTTGTAAAAGGTATATTACCCGTGATTCCTGTTCCCAACAAGCTGAGGCTTGATGTAGTACTGCCCTGCAAAAAGCCGTTGCCCCTGATAGTATGTGCCTTCCCTGTATTTCCTAGGGTTAAGGTATTGCCATTTAAATTCAAAATATCTGTTGCGGAAGTGAGCGTAGTAGTGTCTGCTACTTTTACAGCCGCGCTAAGCGTAACCGTTTTGTTGCCGCTTAATGCCAAAGTGCTAATGGTAGGCACTGCATCTAAGAAAGAGAAACTCAAATTGCTGTTCGTGGCAGTGGCATTGGCAGATAAGGTGAGGGTTACATTGCCATCATAGGCAGTAACGGTTGTACTGCCTGGTATGCCTGTGCCTGTTATTGTTTGCCCTACCGCAATGTTGCTATTGGCGGTGTTTAGCGTTACCGTGTTGCTGCCACTGGTAACCCCGCCATAGGCATTTGTTTTTATGGAACTGAAACTACCAATGGTTTGTGCAGATGAACTATTGAAACCATAATTAGTACCGGAATAAATATTCCTTGTACTAGCACCCAGTAAAGCGGGGAAAGTACCTGTAGCGGCAGTGGTAACCGTGCCAGCGAAAGGGGCTACGGTAAAAGTACCTGTGTAGCTTGTAGCAGTAACCGATGCAGGGGAAATGCCCATTTGCGTGCTACTAATTTGGGTAATAACGGTATTAGGGAATAAAAGCCCAGCAGTACTGAAAGTAACAGGCATCCCAATCGCAATATTGTTAACGGCACTATAGGCGGCTATATTGTTGGTATTATTCGTATTTAAAGTACCCGTGAAATTAAACCCATTGCTGGAAAGCACATTCAAAGTGCCACCGGAAAAACTATAGCTGCCCATGTTTAGCGTGCCTGCCACTGCAAAGTATTTGCCCATGCCTATGTTGGAGCCAAGGTTAATTGTTTTGCCAGTTGCTACCGTCCACAATATATTGCTATTGGCGGTGGACGTGTTGGGCAGCGTTAACGAGGATGTACTGGAAGCACCAGGGTATAGTAAAATATTCACACCTCCCGCATTAGTACCCCAATTGCCTGGGTTTACAAATGTGCCACCTCCCGCAACCGTAAAATCACCCCCCACCTGCATGCCATGTGTACGAAGCGTTGTAGCTATGGAAAAACCAAAAGCCCCCCCGTTTAACAGGAAATTACCTGCACAGCTTATATTGGTTTGGGCATTGCCGCCAGAGGCATACACATCGCCCGTAAACGTTACGGTGCCTGGCACTAGGGTAACAGTGCCACTATTGTATGCCAATTGGGAAATGCTAAGGGTACTGCCAGAAATGGCGGTAATGGTAGTGCCATAAGGAATATTGGCTCCGCCAATTTTCATGCCTGTTGATAATCCTGCCGTGGAAGAAACAGAACTAATCTGGTTGCTTCCACTTGTAGTAGTCCCAGTAAAAGTAGTGCCCGCAAACAATGGCAATGCCGTTCCATTTGCACCGCTTGCGTTAGTGGTAATGGTAATGGTACTGCCAGAAGGCGTGCCGTTCACCGTAACCCCATTGGCAATGCCCGCACCTGCCACACCCATGCCAGTACTAATGCCTGAAATGGTAGAAGCGTTGGCAATGGTCGTAGAAGAAGTATTCCCATTGCTATAAAACCCAGAGCTAAGAAAGTAGCCGCCAGAAACAGTCATGTTGCCCCCAACACTTAGATAACCCATGTCGCCATTGCCACACCAATCAAATAAAGTAAAATAACCCCCCGTTTGCTGGTAATTGCCGGAAACAATCAGGGCGTATGGACTGCCATACGATCCCGTAGTAACTTGCGAAACAGCAAACCTACCCCCTTGAATGTAGAAATTCCCTTTCACCGAATCACTAATGGCACCTGTGGAAACCAGTTTAAAAACATTGGTGCCGCCACCCGTTTGGGCAATGGTTAAATCGCCGTTTACTATCAAGGTGCCACCTTGCACCCAACTGCCATTCAGGTTAGCTACATTAATTTTTAGGTTACCCCATCCGCTAGGGATGGTTGGCAGCGCCACTGGTGCGGTACCTCCATTGGCCCATTTTTGTATTTCCACATTGCTGCTTTTGCCAATGCTTCTCAAGCTGCTTCCCGGCAGCATAGTTACCGATCCATTAGATGGATAAGCATTGGTATCTGTTACATTGTGGATATAACTAGCGCCTTTCTCCAAAATAAAATTGGTTACGGCAACTAAGTTGGTCGCCGTTAATGTTGCCCCAGTTTTAATGTCCATTGTTGCCCCTGACCCATAATCACTCCATGATGCACTCGTTGTCATGGAATGACCGCTTTGGATAATAAATGTATCGGCAGTTGCAAAGCTAGTGGGCGAAGTTCCACCTCCGGTGGCAACTGTGTTCCAACTAGAAAAAGTAGCGACATCTAAACTGCCTTGGGAATAATAGGTTTTGGGGGTGGCAGTTTGGAAGGTATCTGATGGGATGGCTATTGTAGAATCCAAATAATAAGCTATGGTAGTAGATGGACTTACCGTAAAAGAGGCGGGCATTGTAACTTTTGCCCCCGTGAATAAGTTCACAGCTTGTGTACCTACAAATGGTGCAGGCACATTTAGGGTATAGGTTTGGCTGGCCGTAGTGTTCATGCCCATAAAGTAACTGCCATAGCGAAGGCTATAAAAATTGGCGATAGCCCTGTTTTGTACAGCGGTAGTGCCATCTGCCAGTTGAGGCACTGGCTGTTGTATGCCACCATAGGCACTTACGGGGTTGTCAGGCGGCGTGCCACCCGTAGGGTCTTGCGGCGTATAGGGCATTGTTATATAGGTACCGCTTGGGGTAAAGCGGGTATCTGGCACGGCGGCTTCTACTATGCGTTGGGTATAAGGGGTAATATGGTGTATTTTTGCCAGGTTATTAATGGCATAAGCCCGGCGGTACAGCATGATAAAAAAGTTTTCCTTATTATATTTAATGGCAATGATGCCGTTTTGCTCGTCTGCCACTGTATAGTTTGGCTGCCCAGGGGTACAAGGGTTTAGGACTGATGATGGAGCCATGGCTTTATATTGGGCATACATGTCTGGAAGGAAAAGCCACCTGCTTTCAATGGGCGATGAACCTGCATCATTCAGCATATCGTAAAAAAATTGTCCATCGTCCACCATTTGTTTCAGCGTTCCTAATAGGGCATTGTCCTGCGAAGCAGCAGGCACCCATAGGCCACCATTATAGTGCATTGCCCCCGGCACAGATTGATTGCGCCAGCAGATAGCCCCTTCGCTTAGTATTGCCTTAAACCCACCCGCATCTGTGGAAGGGTACCTGAAATAGCTATGTATTTTCTCGTGCTGTACAGCCCGATTCAAGATAGTGCTGTCCCCGCTCATCCGGAACATCTCATAAAACTTGCCGCCTAGGTTGCCATAGCAATCCTGCGACACCCAGCCGGGCTCGTGCGAAGTGCCTTTGGTGGTCATCATATAATAACCACGTCCAAAAGGATAAGTAGGCACGCCAGACTGCGATTCGCTGCCCGTCCATTCCGCCAGCCCCATTGCTTGATATATATAATTCAAGGCTTTGGATGTGGGTATAGAATTGGCTATATCTATTTTTTGCAAGATCATGTTTGCCCCATACATGCTCATCGTGCATTCAAGGTCTTGGTTTGTAATGGTGCGCCTATACAAACGACCATTGTCAAAACTTGCCTTGAACATCGTGCTCCAATATTGCCGCCTTGTTTTGGTGCCGTTGCCAAAATTAAAAGTAGAATCCAGCCTGTTGCTTATTTGGGCGTAAATCAAAAATGCGGCATAGCCAAGCCTGCCATAAGCACCGCCCCAAGCGTTTACAAGTGTACTATCCCTGTTGTAGTTGGCACAGTTAGAGTCAATGGCATTCATTACCTTTTGGATAATAGCAGGGTTATTGTACCCAATCGTCCAAGAAAGGAAATACGATTGAGCCAAGTATTCTACATCGTTGTAATTGTTGTTGTTGTAAGGCACCATATAATCAGCTCCGTTCAGCAAATTCGTAATCCGGTTGTTGCAATTGGTTTTTAGGGTTTGCAGGGCTTCTTCGCCATTCGTGTTCCGTTTAGGTGCAACCGTGTAAGATGGAAAAATGCCCTGTACATCGCTTGCAGGCAGTGGCACGTATGCATTGGTATGGGTATAGGCTTTATAAACACCCACCGTTGGGGCAGTTAGCGTTTGTTGGTAAGTATTGTATTGCCAGATAGTACCATAAAAAAAGAACCATCCGGTAGAATGTAAACGGATTTTTACCGATGTTTTGCCATGCGTTAAATTAAAGGGCAGCGGCACTGTCCTGTACCAAAACGACCCCGAAGCAATGGGTGCTCCGCTTTGGTCAATAAATACGTCTTCATCGCTGCCATGCCGGTAGCCCACTTCTAAACCTTCGCAATCTAGCAGTATGCGGCCGTTGGCTTGCGTGGGGTTATACTCGCTGCCAGACATTTTCACGGTAAAGTAGTTTTGCTGTGCAGAGTCAACCGCCATGGTAAAAGTAGCTTCTCCACCATAATAGTAAGGGGTACTTTGCGGCAAAAAACGCCTGGCACTGTTGCCATATAAGCCATTATAGGTATCGCTCAATGTATCTACAATGCCGTGAGCAGCTTCCTGCATCGGGTTGCCAAATGCCAATACATCCAAAGCTGCCTGCGAAAGGGCACTATTTGTAACTAACAAAAAGCATAAGGGCGTGAAAAAACTAGTAAGTATATTTTTTTTCATATAACAAGTGGGCAAACACGTTTTTTATACGATATATCATGAGCAGCCAATGTTGATAAAACGGAAAAATAGAAAAACCTAAAAGGGTAAAAACAATCGCACAAACGTTTAAGCGAATTTGCTTAAAATTTTGCTAATTTCAAAATATTATTTATAGGGTGGCAATTAGGATTTTTTTTGGGGTATAAATTTTGGATTTGAAGATATAGGCTTTTAAACTAGTGGAGTAATGGACAAAATTGATGCTGTTTTCTGAGTTCCAATGCCTTAAAAAACTCATACAATACTTGCCAGTACTGCATTTTAGATGTTTTTTTGTAATCAATATTCTATTGGAAATGCTTTGATTGCTTAAAACACAATGCTAGCCTTAATTACAGGGAATTTGAGCATCAATTTTGTCCATTACCCCAAACTAGTAAAAAAGGGCGGAAGGATTATTAAACCCTCCGCCCCTGAAGATTAATTGTTTTATGCCTTTTACTGCACCGTTACACTCATCTCATAAACCACGCCTTTGCTATTGGCAGAACTGATAGTAACATTATAAACCCCATTCGCCAGTTTTTCAGTGATGCTTAGGCTATGAGTAGCAGTGCCGCCGTTATGGCTTACTACTTCTTCATGCACTTTCTGACCTATGCTATTGTACATACTTACTGTGTACTTACCTGCTGTGACATTTGACAGTTTCACGTTCAGCACTTTGCCGATGAGTGGGTTAGGGTATAAGTTATACGTTGTAAGTTGTACGTTATACGTTGTAAGTGCAACTACATTGCTGTAAGCTGTGCTTCCATCTGTGCTTATGGCTTTTATGCGGTAGTATGTAGTACCTGTTGCTACGCTGTTGTCCACATAGCTGTATGCCGCAGTAGCCGTGTTCTTGGCTGCTGCTGTGCAGATGCTGGTATAGCTTGCGCCATCGGTTGACTTTTCTACCGTGTAGCTTGTTACCTTGTCCTCCCCTACTGTGTTCCAGTTGATGGTGGCTGCACTGTTGCTGCTATTCAATGTTGCAGTCGCTGTAATGCTGTTCACTGCCAGCACCGTTGGCTTGAACACAATCCTGAACCTATTGGCATAAGTGGCGGCAACAGTGTTGACTACTGCGAAGCTAATGGTGTTCAGGCTGCTCTCAAGTGCAGTGTAGGTTTTGGTATAGCCATCGTATATATAAGGCGTAAGGCCATTGCTGTTGTAGCTTGAACCATCTATTTGCAATTGGTAATTAGCCTTCACTACCTGTGCCAACTGGATAGCGATAATATCGCCCGTTGTGGCTGGCCGCCTGCCATCGATGCTCAATGCCTTGGTGGCGCTTAGTTCCCTTATGGACAGGTTGTCGCTGCTGTTATCCAGTTTAGGCGCATCCTCGTTGCTATTGTAGCCATTACTATAACTGTCGCTAAAAACAATACTAGCTATGTCCATCTTGTGATATTTTCCACTGCCAGCAGTTTCTTCCCTTAACAAAGCAAGTGGCAATTTGCTGCTGATGCCGAAAACTGCTGTCTGGTTGCCAGGTGCCTTGGCTGCTTCCGTGAAGCCAATCACTGGGTACTTAGGATAGCCTTTCTTGTTCTGGATGAATATGGCCTGCCCAGCTTGTATGTAAGGGTTGCTCACCGAGTTGCCCGCCACATAGGCACCTGTTGCGCCAATGGTTGGGTCCAGGTAATAGTAGTAGCCTTCTATGCTGTCCCTTGTTAGCTTGCTCCAGTCAACAGGGCAAACATAAGGGTTGGCCACCAAGTTGAAGCTGCTGTCTGTGGCATTGTTCAAAGCGTAAGTGCTGTTGGCATAAGTGCTGCCCGTAACTGCGTTGCTCACGCCTGTTGGGTCATAAGTAACATTGCCCGTAACCAATGTGCCGCTTGCCTCCAACCTAGTGGCGTTGTACATCAACAAGCCTAGTGGCGTGTTGGGTATGCCAGTGCCGTAAAGGTTGAAGCTCCTGTCGCCCCTGATCAATAGCCTGTAGCCCGTGAAAGGCGTTACTAACACATTGGTGTTGGCAACAGTTGCCCAATTGCCATTTATGTAGGTATAGGCCGTTTTCACACCATTGGCACTCACGTCAAAGTGGTTCGCATCTATGCTGTTGGGGGTGCTGGTTGTGCCAGCAACACCTGTGCCGCCTGTGATGAACATGCCATAACCACTCTTGCTATAGCTGCCGCTTTCTTGGTAGGTATTGTACAGGGTGTTGGATGTATTGTACACACTTGGGGCGATGTCGCGGTAGCTGCGGTAACCGCTAGGTATGTACCTTTCTACTGTAACCGTGCCGCTGATGCTGCCACTGTTGCCACTTGTGCCAACTGGTGCAAGCGTTCCGCTGCTGGCAATGCTGTTAGATTTGAACACCACATTGCTATTGGTTACCAAAGTGCCGCTTTGCAGGGTCAACACGCCCGTGATATTCAACTTGCTGCTGCCACTGCTTACAGTTGCACCGTTGCTGTTGTTCAAGGTAAGGCTAGCTACAGTGCCCGTGCCGCTATAGGTTTGGGGCGATGTGCCGCCCAGCACCAAAGTGCCTGTGCCATTGATGGTACCGTTGTTCGTGAAGTTCAATGTTGGCGACAAGCTAACCCCGCTGTTAAGGGACAAGGTTGCACCACTGTTGATAGTCAGGTTCTTTACGCCTTGGCTGGCTGCCAATATCGGCGATTTGCTTGCAGAGGCTATCACCACGTCAACATTTGATGTCGGTACGCCATTGCTCCAGTTGGCTGCCGTGGCCCACGCCGTGCTTAATGCGCCTGTCCAGGTGGTGGCGGTTACCACCACGTTGCCCGTGTTGCCAATTACATAGTAATTATTCCCGCTTGCAGGGATAGAAAGCCCAGATGCTGTTAAAGTATAAGGGTTGCTGCCTGTTGGCGTGCCAAGGTTGCTTACTACATAAGAAGTCTTGTATGTACCCAGCTCGCAGGTGCTGCCTACAAGGAAGGCCGAAGAAAAATCTGCCGTGTTGAACTGGTACTGCACCGTTGCCGTTGTTGCCGCGCTGCCCAATACGCCCCATTGCAGTTTCAGCACTTGCGTGCTGTCCCCTGGCTGGTTGGTATAAGTATTTTGTACACCAGTAGACAAATTGGATGTACCTGTTGTATTAGTAATATTCAATGGCGCATAACTTGTAGTTGTCCCTATCGGGAATAGCGTTGCTGAGTTGCCAACTGAATTCCTTGTGAATACACCAGTACTATTGGTTACCACATAGTTGCTGCTGCTGTTGCCGCTGATAGTTGCCCCAGAAGCCAACACAAGGTTGCTCGTGCCAAGGGTAATTTTGCCGCTTGTCAATGTCAATGCACCATTTACAGTAGCTCCCTGCGATTGGTTCAATGTAACACCGCCTGCGTTGTTGATTACCAAATTATTGATGACATTTGTAGCTGCAAGCGCTTCTACGCCCATTGTAGTGGCGACAGTGCCTGTGTAGCTAAAGTTGGCAGTGCCGGCATAAGTTGGCACGCCGCCAAGCACCAAGGAGCCAGTACTAGTTTTATTGTATGTAAAGGAAGAACCTGCGCCCATCGTTAAATTGCTGCCATTGGCAAATGTGGAGGTACTGGCATTGGTGCTGTTCAAGGTAAGCCCATTGGTTACCGCGATTGCTTGGCTCAACGTAGGGGATGCATTCGTTACCACCAAATTGCTTATTGTCGCTGGGCTGAATGTTGATGCAGGTATAGTAGTTGCATTAGCCAATGTAACCGTCGCATTCGCATTGCTCGCATCTATCACGCCGCTTGTCCTTGTAATGGTTGTGGCGTACATACTAAAACTTGTACCGCTTGCCAAGGATAATGTCCCTGTTGTCAATGTAAGTGCACTAGTAACTGCTACCGAATTGCCAAGTACAACTGTACCACTTGCGCCGGTATTATTGAGAGAAAACCCACTAAAGTAATTAGCTGCTGGGTCGAAATAAAGGGTACCAAAAGCAACCGTTGTGGAAGTTATATTTATAGTACCTACCGCTGTACCAGAAGATACACCACCACGGAAATAATTGGTACTGGCCATGCTGATTGAAGACCCAGACGCTAAACTTGAGTTTCCAATTTGACCACCCATATAAAGCGTGCTAGTACTATTAGAGAGGGTAAATGACCCAGTAGTATTTGCACCAGTAAAGGTTAGTGCCCCTGCTAAAATCAAAGAACTGTTTGAAGGAAGTACAACCGTGTTGGATGCCGTTGTATTGGCCAGTTCCAAATTGATAACATGTATTTGACCACCAACCGCTACATATTTAGTGCTGGTAGAAGTAGCAATTGTTGGAGAAGTAACTGAACCAGAGGTAGCAGTGCCATCCACAGAATAACCAGTAGGTGCGGATGTATAACCTGCTCCAGGATCTGTAATCGTAATTGCAGATACAGCCCCAGTGTTAACAGTAGATACTAGCCCCTTGGCTGGAATTGAGAATGATCCACCAGTAAAAGTTACAGTGGCTGCGCCAGCAGTTAATCCGTTAGTATTGCCAGCGGCAACTGTACCTGTACTAATTAAGCCAGAAGCAGTGGCCGTACCCGTCATAGATAATTTGCCTGACGAGCCATTTACTTGTATCCTTGCAGGCGTGTTATTAAATAAATTGCCGCCAAAAGAAAGGGTATAAGCACCATCATTCAAATGTGCGCCAGTAACACTACTAGATGTCCTTAAAAAGGCAACATCACCACTTACAGCAACATTCCCCCCTAAAGCAACAGATGCAAAGCATGAAATGGCTAAATTGCTCAAGGTAAGTGTGCCACTTGAAGTGCCCAAGGTAGGGCTAGTGGCATTTGAAAAGTATAGTGCAGCCCCCGCTGGGATAGCAGCAGTTGTAGCTGTAGAAATCGTAAGCGTTGTTCCTGAAATAGTGGATACCGTGGTGCCACTTGCAATGCCACTAAATATTGCTGACACATACTGGCCAACAACAATAGAAGAATTGGCAGCAGACAATGTGATGCTGGTTGATCCACTTGCAGTAGCGGAGCCACCCGTTGTTTGTGTGGTAACTGGCGACATATTAATCCTGCCAGTTCCAGAAACAGTTCCTGTGCCCGTTACATTTCCAGACACAACAATATCCTTCCCACCGTCTGCTAATGTGCCACTAGTAAGCGTAAGGTTACCAATACGGGAAGGCGCAGATGAAACAGTTACAGTATTGCTACCAGTTGCTATTTCCAATGTAGCTAATGTGCCGCTACCAGATATAGTTGCATTGTTAGCTGCCGATGTCATTGAAATTTTTCCCGTGCCAGAGTGGCTGCCCGCAACACTTAGGTTGCCAGAAACCGTTAGCGTAAAGCCTGCATCAGCTAAAGTGCCTGCTGTTAATGCCAGGCCTGTAACTGTTTTAGAAGCGGCTAGGGTATATGTGCCTGTTGAATTTATCGTTAATATTCCTAACGACCCTGAGGCAGGGGCCAATTCATTGCCTGCGGTTGCACCAGTGCCGTTGTAAGTTACTGGAACGCTAGTATTGTATATAGGCGCGCTACCTGCAAAACTACCACCAGTCCTAATAAGGCTACCATTTACCGTGAGGCTACTTGCAGCCAATGTAAATGTGCCTCCCGTAAGTGTTACTGTGCCAGTTACCGTTTGCGCCCCACTGGTTATGGCTGCCCCATTTGTATTGTTTATTGTTAAATTATAAATATTTCCTGTGCCAGTAATTGACTGTGCAGTGCCTGTTGATGCAAGGTTTAAAATACCTGTAGAGCCAGCTATCGTTCCATTATTAATGATGCTTGCACCATTTACAGTAATGGTAGCACCGCTGCCCAAAGTAACAGTAGCACTGCTGTTTATGCTTAATGAATTGACTTGGACCGTAGTACTTGCAGCAACCAAAGGGGCAAAAGTAGTACCAGAAGGGATAATGGCATCCAATGTTGATGTTGGAAGTATCCCACTACTCCAGTTGCTGGCAGTAGCCCAATCGGTGCTTGTGCCACCCGTCCAAGTGGTATAAGTAAGTGCGACAACAGCACCTGTATTCCCCAATATAAACTGGTTAGTGCCACTCGCGGGCAATGTAAGCCCAGTATAACTTGTAGCAGTTGCACCTATTGAAACAGATGAATAACTATTTATGTAAGAAGAACCATCATATTGCCCAAGGTCGCCGGATACTGGTGCCGTAAACCCTGAAGCAAAGTTGCCGCTGGTGTAGCCAAAAGTAATATTAGTGTTTACAGATGGGCTTGCCAAGGCAGACCATTGTACGTTTATTACACCTGTAGAAGTATTTACAGCAGTAGTGCGGAATGCCGCATTAGCAGTAATGTTTGCACTTGCGCTTGCATCCTTGTTAGTAATGGTAATAGGTGTATAGTAATCTGTACCTGCATTGGTAAACCCTATTGGGAAGACCGCAGAAGCATTGGCAGCTATACCATTTCGGGTTACAGTACCACCGCTTGACAAAATATAATTACTGCTACTAGCCCCGGTAATGCTAGAGCCGCTAGCCAACACTAAGTTGTTTAACCCTATTAATAGTTTACCGCTGGAAAGTACCAGTGTACTACTGCTGGCAGTAGTTAACCCTGCATTTAGCGAAACTTTTGCACCACCACTAATAGTAAAAGTGTTTACTACGCCTGCTGCTGTTGGAACTTCATTGCCAGTAGTTACAGCCGAAGACCCTATATAACTTAGGTTAACAGTACCCGAGAACGTAGGTACACCATTTAAAGTAATATCACCCGTGCTTGTTTTGTTATAGATATAGTTGGAACCAGAACCCATAGTAAGGTTTGTTCCGTTAGCAAATGTGTAAGAAGTAGCATTTGTTGCATTTACCGTAAGCGTATTGGTTACCGATATGGCTTGGCTTAAAGTAGGCCCAGCATTGGTAACAGTTAGGTTGCCAATAGTTGAAGGATTGAATAACCCAGATGGAATAGTGGTAGCATTTGTCAATGCAATAGTGGCAGTACTACTACTAGCATCTATTGTACCCGAAGTTACCGTTACTGTTGCTGGCAAGGTCAATGTTGCACCTGCACCAACTGTAAGCGTACCCGCTGTAAGTGTTAGTGCAGTTGGTTGCAAATTATTACCAATTGTTGCACCGCCCAAAGTACTTGTAACAGCAGCAAAATTATTAGTAGTACCCGGGGTTGTCTGGTCAAAATATAGCGTACCTACACTAGCAGAAGCGTTAATGATAACATTACCTGCCCCAGCAGCATTGGCACTAAAGCTATTGCCACTATTCATTGACACGCTTACGGCACTTCCACTGTTCCCAATCGTAAAATTGTTTGTGGTGGAGTTTGCCTCACCCAATAAAATTTTACCAGAGGTATTACCAGCGGCAAATGTTAAACCGCTTGCTACAATCATGCTCCTACTGGTTGCAGGTGCTACAGATACAACATTGTTGCTTACTGTATTGGCTAATTCCAAATAATTGATAATCAGGTTATGATTACCAACAGCCAAGTACTTTTTGGCAGTAGTGTTTGCCAATGTAAATACTACACTTACTGTTGCAGGATTGCCACCAGCACTGGTAACGTTTGCTATGGAAGCACCAGACACAGGTGAAGTACTGGTATAGCCTGTTCCATAATCACTTATAGTAGCGGCCGTAATAGCACCGCTACTAACGGTATTTACAGTCAACTTAATGGGTACATGTGTATTGCCATTTGGATCAGCAATACTTATCACGTCATTTACAGCATAGCCAGTACCGCCCGAAATAGAAGTTAAACTAATGGCACTGGATTGTGTAGCTGTTCCAGTCATAGATACCTTGCCAGTAGAAGAAGTACCATTAATAGTTGCTACATTGCCACCATTATTAATGATATTGCCACCCAAGGTCATTGTATTGCTCCCCAAAAGAAATGCTGTGCCACCTGGCTTATTTACCCTCAAGTCGCCACTAACGGCAAAACTGCCATTAGCCGTTATGGTATTGCCATTCTGATAGAAATTACCAACAGTAATCCCCCCAGCTATAGTTGAAACTGTCGTCATGGTTAAGCGGCCATAACCAGTATGTGTGCCACTAGTACCTGCCAAATTGCCCGCAAGGGTTATTTCATAACCCCCATCATTTAAAATACCACTTGTTAACGTAAGCGTACCTGCAATAGACAAGGCAGCACCTACTGTAATGGTATTGCCAGCCCCATTGGCTATTTCTAAATTTGTCAATGTAGGTATGCCAGATATTGTCTTGCTTGTACCAGTCATTTTTATTTTACCTGTACCCGTATGTGCACCAGTGCCACTCAAGTTTCCAGTATTGGTAATGGTAAAGCCACCATCAGCCATTGTGCCACTTGTTAATACCAAAGCTCCTACTGTTCCGCTAGCACTTGCTGTAATGGTATTACTACTACCTGGGGCAATTTCCAATATGGCACTGTTCGTGGTTCCTGCAGCAAAAGTTTTACCGGTAGTAGCCATTTGTATGGTGCCGCTACCAGCAATAGTTCCATTATTCTGAAGATTGCCATAAACGGTTAATGTTATACCAGAATTAACTGTCAACGTACTACCACTATTAATAGTTAAATCCCTGCACACCGCACCAGCAGCACTAACCGTAACATTCGTAGCAATAATTGCATCGTCTGTACTTGTTGGCGGCACTGTATTAGCCTGCCAAGTAGAGGCAGTTCCCCATGCAGTGGCATTTACAGATTGGTACAAAGGCGTAGCCTGCGTTACATTCGTCAAGGCAATGTACGAAGACCAGCCACTGGAAGCCGAATAAGAAACACCCTCGGCAGCCCCTGGAATTAATGTAGTGGATGGCGCAGCAGAAGCACTGCTTACCGCTGCATTTGTCCAGGTACTCTGGTTACTGGAACTTACCAAATACATGGCGGCAGTAGGGTCGCATATAGGTGTTCCAGACGCATCGCCCTGGCCAGAACTTGCTCCTGCATATCCTAAACCAATAGTTGCTGCACTGGCAGTTGCAGGTGTTATAGTCCATCTTTTTTTAATTACCCCATTTGCTATTACAGAGCCAGCGGGCTGAACATCCTTAACACTAAAGCTTGTAATGGACGCAGTTGTAGGATTGATTGTTACAGGATTATAACTAATATTTGTTCCTATCCAAATCGGGATTGCCGTACCAGCAGTAGTAAGCCTTGTTACAATACCCGTTTGGCTACTACCATTAATGCTAAACCATTGTGTAGGTGCGCCACCATAAGAAAATACTACAGCAGTAGGGGCTACGGAACAAACACCTGCTGTTACAGTATAAGAGGCTACCCCGCCTGTACCATCTAGCGTAGCATATGCCACAGGCGCCGTTGAACAGGTGCCTCCAGTAAATGACACCAAAGGAGCAGTGGTAGTATAGCCAGAGCCGGCAGTAGTAGTACTATATGTACCCGCAGTATAGTTTACACTAGAAACTGTAGGTGAAGTTCCAGTAAAATTACTGGTATTTACTAAATTAACAGTTTGGCTGGTTGCAGTTGTAGAATAGCCTGCCGTATTTAATGCCACACTGCCTCCATCGACAACAGCACCATCAGCTACATTAATAATAATTGATTGCCCTGTTAGGCTTTTTAATATCCTGACAATAGAGCCAAGCTTTAATACAGCCCCTCCATATACACTGAGTGTTATGTTTTGTGAAGAACCTGTAAAACTGGTTGTTTCTAAATTAAATTGACCTGTGCCAGTACCACCTGAGCAATCCAAAGCACCATTGATATTAAAAGTAAAATTTCCAAGATTATTGCCACTACATGGGGCATAGGTAGTGCTATATGAATTTGAACCAAAAGCAGCAGGTGAACCACCCGTCAACTTAACTAGATACCCTGCATTAACAGTCAGCGTCCGGCCAAAATTATCAACCCCACCACCCCCAGTAAGCGTCAATGAGGTTTGGTTAGTTACATTATTGCGCATCTGCATATCCATCCCTAAAACGATTGTTTGTGCAGCAGAGAGGGCTGTACCTGACGAGCGAATGGACGCTATATTCAGCGTACCCGCACCCGAAACAGTAACAGTACCCGTACCAGAAAGAAACATACGTATGCCATCACCTGCTGTAACGTTGCCCGCAGTAATAGGGACAGTGGTTCCTAAAACGCCATTAATTGTAGCATTTCCACCTACATATAGTGAGCTAACAGTACCCCCGCCCGAGTTTACGGTTGTCATAGCTCCTCCAGATGCTATGGTTAGGTTACCAACTGGAGCACCTGAAGCACCAACCGTTTCATATATGGTATGCCCAGCTTGTATATACACATTATTACCAGAACCAGGTGTTGTTCCCAAACCTTGGGTTACCCAAGTACCCGGGCTACCTGCCACGGTACACTTTTCCCATACAGAAGTTATATTGGCATCTTGAAAAGTAACACTAGGTACTGATGTAAAACCAGCACCGCCATTTTTTACAGTGATTGCCGTAACAGAACCAGAACTAACTGTAGATACAGTCCCTGCTGCTTGAATAGTAGCCCCTCCGCTCGTTGTAAAGAGAGTGCTACTTGTTGTATAAGCAGCTGTAGTGCCGCCATTTCCTACTGTAAAGGAAACTACCTTTAATACTGCTGTGCCCGTAGCAGTTGTAGTACTCGCACCCGCAGCAAATGAAATAGTAGGCACACTTGTGTATCCTGTGCCTGTAGCACTTATTGTAACACTGACAACACCATTGTATTGTGCAGTAGCAGATGCACCAGTACCAGCGGCATCCGTAATCGTAACCGTGGGGGCAGAAGTGTAGCCCGTACCACCTGACACCACCTTAATAGCAGTAATGACACCACTAGAAACCAAAGCAATAGCAGACGCTCCCGTGCCAACTCCTCCAGAAAAAGTAATTACGGGCGCCGTATAACCGGTACCGCCGCTGCCAATCACTACACCAGTTACCTGTCCATTGCCAATGGCACAGGTAGCAGTACCTACTGTGCCAGCACCTGCTAAACCAACAGTAACAGCGGGTGCAGAAGCATAGCCAGAACCACCATTGGTGATGGTTACATAACCCAAGCCCAAAGCGGCTGTAGCAGTAGCACCAGCTCCAGTTCCTGCCGTATTTACTGCATAGCCTGTTCCTAAAGAACGGAAATCATTTACAGAATAAGTCTGAGCATTTACAGCATTAAAACTGAATACAAAACAGGCAGCTGCCATCAAAAAAGCCAGCGAACGCCGAAAAAGGAGACTTTTTTTCATGTACTGCAATTGTTTGTAAAAAACTGGGCAATTTGCGCTCGAAGAATTGTATTTCATATATTAGGTATGTAAGGCAACGTTAAAAAACAAGATATGCAAGGTTGTTTAGGATGGCATATTGCCTTGCTAGGCAGAACTTATAAAACAAACAACATGGCTAGGCTTCCCATTATCACGGCTGTCGCGTGCATTACAATAAGTAGTATAAGTTGTAATCATTTTCATATAGCAAAACACAAAAAAAGGTATCTAAACGCTCTTTATAACCACTAGTCAATCGTTCAACTAATCATGTTAATCGTTTAAGCTAACTGCCTTATCTTACCTACTATTTTAAAGGGAATAAAATGGCAATGCATAAACGTTTAAGCAAAACTAAGTGATTTTATCAATACACCAAAAAAAATATTAACTTTTTTTTCCACACCCAATTTCGCAACCCAAAGTATACACGTTTACATTAACCCAAATTGGTTTGCTTAAAAAGAATGGCTAAACCGCAAAGTATGCAGTACCACTAAATGCAAAGGGATGTAAACAAAAGAGAAAACAACCCATTTAAAAGAAGGAAAGTTTGGGAAAGCATTTGCAAAAAAGATTTGTCCATAACTCATTAAAAATGTAGTATTGCCTAACCGTTTAAATGATTGCCGTCTAATAAATTGCCCCACAAAATGCTTTTTACCGTACAGCATCAACACGCCACTATGAATAAAATTTATACAACAAAAAATATGCTTAAAAAGAACTGTCTAATAATCTTATTAGTGCTTGTTACAAATTTGCTAAACGCCCAATTGGTTGACTCCATTCGTTTTGGGGATACACTTTCTGAACAGGGCCATACGCTTATTGCCAGCAACACAAAAATACTGGCGGGCAGCCTTGGCCAACCCGCAAGGCAATGCCTTGTACCTGCCACATCCAATATTTACGGCGGCAGCCTCACTTTTATCATGAAAGTAGATCCTGTAAACCGTAATTACTTCACCATAAAATTATGGGGTGGGGACGATGGCACAATCACCACGGCAGGCAGGTTGTATTTGTATGCACCCCTTAATGGCATTAATTACCAAGTAGGCTACCGCCACGAAGGCGATTATACATGTTTAAGTGTAGTTGGCAGCAAGCAGCCATTGCCTGGCCGCTTTTTTTATTCCACTACTATGCTGCCCTTGTCTTTAACCAAAGGCAAAACATCGGTTACGCTAAAAATAATTTCTGCTGGGCGCCTTTATGGGTTAGGGAACGGCGGCCCACCCAATGGCAGCTACCAGTTTTATATGACACAACCTTCCAGGGGTATTTACAAAGCGTTTACGCATATAGACCCCTATCTGGATGTGAGTACCGAGACACAAGGCAAAACACCTGCTTCCACTGTTATGCCAACACCTACGGTGTCTGTGCTAAACAAAGGGGGTACTTACTATAACCAAGTTAATAACCGTATTAACAATAGGCTAAATACGGCTACAAGTGTTACTGCTTTTAGCACCACAGATGTAGAATATTTGGCAAAATCTTACTTCTTGGCCGGCATGGCTGGCTATAATAATCCAGCGGTGGTTACCAAAGTAACGGCTTTACTAGATGCTTTTGCTGCAGATTATTACACCGATAACGGGGCTGTGAATGGGGGTGCAAACGAGGCATGGGGCGGCCGGTACGGCCATCTGGGTTATGCCATTTATTTGTTGAGGGAACAATTACAAAACACATTGGATGCCACTACCAACTATGGGGCAATAGCTGGCTTTAAAACACATAGGCAGGCTTGGGGCGATATACTAACCGCTAGCAGGAACACAGGCCGGGCAAACCGTGATGGGCGGTTTATTACCAACCAATGCCTGCTTGCCGATGAAAGTATTTACAAAGCCAATAAGGGCCTGCTGGCGCTAAGCGATAGTAGGGCACTCCCAGAACAACTTGCCCAGCGCTACCTGATGGAAAGTATTGGGATAAGCCCTTGGCTAGGTGCAGATGATACTAGCGCAAATACTAGTTCGCTAAATGCGGGTTCAAATTATTATCAAGTTACACAAAAAGGGCTTTCCAGGGAGAATGGGTATGTGGGCTTGGCCTATGGCGAAATGCAGCAACACGCGGCGGCTTTTTACAAATACACAGGTAATGAGAAATTTAGGCAGCAAGCCATTAAAATGCTGAAAGCCCGTGTTAGTTTCCGCAGGCCTGCCGTGCAGGTAAGCGGCAGCAGTTATTATACTGGCATGGAAGGTATTGGTTTGCTGGCATGGCGTGGTGCCGGGGAAGTAGATGGTGAATATGCAGATGGATTGGCTTATGGCGACAAGGCAGGGGGCGGCGGCC
Organism: Parasediminibacterium schistidii; assembly: GCF_046546515.1. Classification (NCBI taxonomy): domain Bacteria; kingdom Pseudomonadati; phylum Bacteroidota; class Chitinophagia; order Chitinophagales; family Chitinophagaceae; genus Parasediminibacterium; species Parasediminibacterium schistidii. Next base: position 64,083 of record NZ_JBKHKJ010000016.1, read on the forward strand.
CACTTGCAGTTGCTGCAACAACTTTAGATGCAGATTGTATTGGCTATGCCAAACAATGCCTGAACGACAACCAATTTTTTGTTGTGTTGAGTAATGCACTTGCCATAACACCTGAAGGCCTAGATGTTTTTGGCGATTATAATACAATAAAAAATGCTTCCGACAATGGGAAACGACTGCCTATGACAGAAGGCCAGCCTGATTTTGCGTGGGCTGATGAAGAAACAGGTATAGCTGCGGTAAAGAAAAACAACGAGCGATTATGGATAGAGCCTTACTGGCAGGCAAAAGCACAAAGTGCCATTAGTGCCGTGGCACGTTTCCATTACAGCACCCCTAATTATGACCAGTATGGCGTTTTGGAAACCAACCCTCTGTTTACTTACAGCGGACAGTACATTACAAGGCCCAATTATGCTGATGGTATGGGGGGTTCAGGATATACGCCATTTGACAACCCCGTGAATATTTACGCAGGAGAAAAACTGCCAGTTGCGGCCAATGGGTTAGCCGTGCCCCCAGCAGGAATCACAAGCAGCTCTTCCTACGGGCCTTTTATGGGCAAGGCAGATGCTTATTCCTTTAGGTTTGGCAAATTCCTGATAGGGATGAATAGCAGCTTTTTTAAAAATTTCACTTTGCAGGTACCCAATGGCTTTAAGGCTGCCCCTGATGTGGTTTCAGGGAAAACTTATACGGGCAATGTTGACCTTTCGCCTTTATCCACCGCTATATTGTACCTGGACAACTATATTGACACCGTTCCTATACCTAAAGCCCCTTTATTGCTATATTTATCAGGCACTACTGCCATTAAAACTACTTTAACATGGCGTTCGGCGGCAGGAGCCACAAGTTATACCGTGAGGCGTTCGCTCATAAAAGGGGGAGGATATACAGATATAGCCACAGCCATTACCGATACTACATTTACAGATAACACACTTATGCGTGGCAGTAACTATTACTATGTGGTTGCAGCAATAAATAATAATGGCACAAGTTATAATTCAATGGAAACATCCACGGCTGGTTTCAAAGCCCCAGCCCCGCAAATTTCAAATGCAGGCACAGATACGGCTTATATAGGCACACCTTATTTTTATACCATTGCAGCTTATCAATCGCCTAAAGCTTTTGCCACTACAAACTTGCCATCTGGCTTAACTATCAATGCGCAGAATGGCATTATATCTGGTTCACCCCTTGTGGCTGGCACATTTGTTATACCTGTAAGTGCTACCAATAGTACAGGTGTTGGCACGGTAAATTTTACATTGGTGGTTATAAACCCCAACAAACCTGTTATTACCAGCAGCGATACCGCAAAGGCTTATGTGGGCATTGTATTCAGTTACCAGATAGCCGCAACCAATAGTCCAACGGTTTTCAGAGCAGATAGCCTGCCCGCCTCTTTGTCTTTGGATAGTATAAAGGGCATTATAACAGGCACATTGCAAAGCACGGCTACTGTTCATTTAACCATCTATGCCGTTAATACTGGCGGTGTAGGAAGCCGTAAACTGGTTATATTGGTAGGGCTTCCGCCAGCACCAGTTATCATTAGTGCAAGCTCGGTGCATGGTGTAGTAACCAAATCATTTAGTTATGCTATCAATGCAACCATTACGCCCTATTCCTTCAAAGCTATTACATTGCCATCTGGTTTGGTGTTGGATACCCTAACAGGTATTGTGTCGGGTGCACCAACAAAAGCAGGCACTTATTCAGTAGTGGTATATGCTACCAATGCTGGCGGTACGGGAAAGGCTACTGTTAGTTTTATTATACAGGATGTACCCCCGGCTCCATGGGTTGATACTGATATTGGCACGGCTTTAAATGGGTATGGTGCTTATAATGGGCCCACGGGCGAGTTTACAGTTGCAGGTGCCGGCAATGATATTGGCGGCACTTCAGACGGGTTTAATTATTTGTACCAGCCCGTGGTTTGTTCCACTGCAACCAGTATTGTTGCCAGGCTATCAACAAGGAAGTTAGCGGCAGGTGGTGGTGGCAGCCCTAAAGACAAAGTAGCCCTGATGGTGAGGGAATCTACCGCTGCCAATGCAAAGCATTTTACAGTTTTTGCAGATGCCAACCGAAACGCATATGCAATAGCTCGTACTTCAAGCGGTGGCAGCACCTCGGGGGTTGGCACGGGAATTCCTTTAGATATACCTGTATGGTTGCGTATAGACAGGGATAGCAATAGTTTTACAGGCTATGCCTCGTTAGATAGTAGCAACTGGGAAACAATAGGTTCAAAAACCTTTACGATGAATGCCAGTATGCTGGTAGGCGTGGCTGTTACATCTAGGTTGCCAGCTTTGGATATTGCCGTATTTGATAGTGTAACTGTTTCTACCGATTGCAGCTTGCTTCCACTTACGTTGGTAAATTACCAAGCCGCATGGAAAAAAGACAAGATAGCCGTAAGGTGGACGGCTTTGAATGAACAAAACAACAGCCATTTTATATTGCTGCGGAGTGCTGATGGCAACAATTATAGCCAAGTAGCCACAGTGTCATCGCTTGGGGATGGCATGCATACCTACGAATGGCTGGACAACAACCCAGCTATTGGGAATAATTACTACAAATTATTGGAGGTGGACAAAGACGGCACTTCTAAGGAGTTGGGAACTCGCTTGGTAAGGTACGTTGTTGCACAGCGTGGCTGGTCGGTTTACCCAAACCCGGTAAACACAGGCAATTGCGTAATAAAGTGCGATAACGCTACCAATAAACAAGTAGATATAAAACTATTAGACGCCTTTGGCAATACAGTTTGGCACCAACAAAAAATGATGGTTTCCAATACATTGCAAGTTTATTTTGGAAATGCCCTTGCTAATGGCACTTATTGGTTACAGATAAATAATGAAGCAATGTTGAAGATGTTAATTAGCAAATATTGGAAATAAGTCTTTTAAGAGATAAGAAATAGTAACAACTTACACTTTTTTTGCCCTTAGTGCCTATTCCAGTTTATTCACCACATCTTTCTTTCTTGCTTCGGGTGTTACTTTTAATTGCTGTAGTTTGCCATCTTTTAAAACACCTTCTACAATTGTGTTTTTAGGGGCATATAATTTAAAGTCTACATCCCACCCTTTTGGCCATGCGGGGAACAGAAGTATTTTGTCGCCACGGTTTTGCAGCAGCATGTTTTGCAGTATTATTTGCCCTGCCCCTCCATTGTCCATGTCTGGCTCATAATCGTGCCCTTTTGACCAGAACCACTTGAATTTTTCGCTGCCGTAAGTGGTAAAGTTGGCGGTTACTTCTTTTTTGGCCGTGTCTGCCAATCCTAATACAGCCGCTTCTATACCATCCTGCCCCCAGCAGGTGCTGCTTTTAAAACGGCGGGCATGGAAAGTATTGGTTGCCAGCTCTACATCTGGCTGCTGCACGCCATATAACCTAAAGGGGAATACAGCGTATAATTCAGGGTTTTCTGAATTGTTTGTTTTAGAAAAAGTTTCCGCTGGCAAAATGATAGTTGTACCATTTGATACCATATCCGTAGGCAATTGTGGCACTTTTCCATCCGCATCTGTTTTTCCTTGCGCAATTGGGGGCAAATCTGTAAGGGTTTGTTTCCACATAGCCCTTTGTTGTGGGGTAGTGCTGTTTTCAGGCAAGGCCAACAGCCTTGGCAATACACATAACAACCCTGCAATATCGGGCGTTGGGTTTACGGCTTGCTGCCTAGTTTCTATGGCTTGTGCCGGGTCCATTCTTATTTTCCCGCCGGAACGTTTCCAGTGTTTGTCGTAGTAAGTGGTTATTTCCGTTGCCAAGGGCAATAAGGTATTTTTTAAATACTTGGCGTCTTGTGTTTGGGCGTAGGCATCCAGCATCATATTAGTTAGCTCCAACCCTCCAGATACATAGTGGCGTATCCATGTATTTTTGATCATCACTTCTCTGTTACCCCAGCCAAAATCGCTGCTATTGGGTGTACCCCAGAAATAGATAGTCTCCGGGAAGCAGGCACCATCGTGTTTAAAATACAGCTTCGTGCGGTCTTTTGCCAAGGGCAATGCTTTTAGGTACATATTGATGAAGGGCATTAGCAGGTCTGTATCCCCGGCAGCAATCATTGGCCAATAGAGTAGCCGCTGGTTCTGGAACCACAAATTGCCGCCCCATGCCCTAAAGTCTGGATCCACCTGGCCTTTTGCAGGGTCATATATTTTGTCTGGCGCAGGCTCCTGCCCTACTGTAAAAATGCTGCCGTTGTATTTTATAGGCATTGCACCCCTGCCAGAAGCCCCGCACATCCAGCGTTGCATGGCATAGCCTTGTGTTACTTTATCGGCATTGGCATCGCCAGTTACTTTTATCCAGCTTCGGTTCCAGAATTTATCCCACCATTGCTGGTGTGCTTGCCTGGCTTTTTCCAAGGGCACAGCATCGGTTTTAGTTACCAGTTGCAGGATGTCTTTCTGCCATGCAGTAATGTCCGTTTGTTCTGTCAAAGCGTATAAGTCAAGCTGATAAGTGGTTTGAGGCTTGGGTGATTGCAGCATTTTATCACCGCCAGCCACCAGCCCCTTGCCCTTCATTGCTACACCAAAAGACCTATTCAACAAAGGGTCTGGGTATTTAGTAAGTAAAGCCTCCAAGTGCTGGTTTTCCAGCACTATAGGGTAAGTGCTTCGTTGGTTGTGGTGAAGCCATAGCAAACGGTTGCCGTTTGCTGCCAAAACCGTGTCTGGATCAATGGTTACTTCGCCAGCTGGCAGGCCTTGCAATTCCCTTAATGCACCCCTTCCCTCCAATTCAAGCCCTTTGTTTTTGGTAACCCTGTACTCGTTGCGCCATAATTCAACATTGGCTGTAAGCACGGTTGGCTTCTCCGTGTTTAGCTCCAAGTGTATTACAGGGGCATTCGCATCTACCCAAGCACGCAAGGTGGAGTTGTTTGCCGTAACAGTTACTTCGCCTGTAATAGGGTTTAATACTTGTTTGAAAGAAGCATCTTTGGTAAATGGGCTGGGGCTAAGTTTTACCCTTACGCGGCCTAGCTTTACCAATTGGCCGTTTTCTGTCCAAGCATCTGTTTTGCTTATCAGGAAAACAATGTCCCCATTTTCCTCTGTCCATAGGTTTATTCCAAGGTCGCCATTGCCTAAGGGCATGGAGCTTTTATAGTCTTTGCCTGGCTCGTTCCAAGTAACGGCATATTCATTGGTCTTGGTTGTTTGCTGTGCTTTTGCAGCAGGGAGCATTGCCGTGAAAAGGGCTAAGTAGAAAAAGTAGGGTGCAAATTTTTTCATATCAAGGAGTTAATGATTGCCACGAAGGCACCTAGGCTCAAAGCAGCACTAAGAAAAAAGAAAGAAGAAAAGGGCGTATGCAATCCCCCCCTACATGCAGGCCGCCGTACAATGCCATTACGTGATTCTGATTTTCATAGGCAAGCACAATCGGTTGTGCTAAATGATGTGCCGATTTTCCTATTCAGCCCTTTACCCTTCTATCAATATACAATCCCAGGGCTGCAATGTCTTTTCCCATTTCAGGCCGCCTTGCGCATTGGCACTTGCTTTTTCTTTCAACGTGGCAAAAGCGGCTTCTTTCAATTGCTTGGTTTGTTCCCTTGTAGGTGGCTCGGGGCTGCCCATTGCCTTCCATTTTGGGAAAGCAAAACCGTGGTTCCTGTCCAATGTTTCAATCGTGATGTTGGCCAGTGGCTTCAAGCCCTTTATATCCAAAGTAAACTTGCGGGGCGTGCCCATGTTCAATACTTCCTCCACATTGCCGTCAACCACGTCTTTCCTTTCGGATGGGTAGTGGAAAAGCAGGGTGGTTGTTTTTTTTGTATTGGAATGGCGGGTTACGATCATGCCTTCCTCCTTGTGCAAAACCTCATCGCCCAAGCGGTTCAGCATGCGGTATGCATGGAAAGCAGGCTTGGCAATGCCCTGGTAATTAATCAACCCAAAACCGCCATGGAATATACTGTCCCCTGCCCCTTTTTCTTCAAACACATCGGTAAATGTCCAGTAAGACAAAGAATCAACTAGGCCAATGGAGTCCACATTTGCTTTTATCACATAAGTGGCTGCTTGTAAAGAATCGTGCGTGCTGTCCCTTGGCGAGGGGCTGCTGCTCCATTCAGTACAGTGTATTTCGGCTTTGCTATGGGCACTTTCGGCTACTGTTTTCTTTAGCCATTGCAAGTCTTCGGTTGTGGCATTTACTTTCCGTACCCTGCCTGCACCCTTTTTTGTGTCGGGGTCCAATGCCCAGTCCGTAGGGTAAGGGTGCGTGCAAATAAAATCGACAGGCAGGTTTTCCTTGGTGCAATAAGCCAAAAAGTCTTTTATCCACACGCCGTGCCAGTCAAGGGTATTGATGTCTTTCACCGTTAATGTCTTGTGCTTGGTTTTATCTTCTACCTCACCATCAAAACGCTCGTCAGGCACAAAGTTGCTGGTTGATGGGCCACCTACACGGAGGCTTTTGTCTATGGCTTTGATAGCTAATACCGATGTTTTGTACAATTCAAAATACTGCGATTTTGTGCCGTCCCAAAAACCATGCAGGTCTGGCTCGTTCCATACTTCAAAGTACCAGCTTTTCACTTCGTCCATGCCATAGCGGCTGATGCAGTGCTTCACAAAATTGCTAACCAATTCAGCCCACTTTGCATGGTCTTTTGGCGGCGACACATTGCCTTTCCACCAAAACTGCTGGGCAGTGGTACTGGCCATGTCTTTGGGCATGAACCCAAGTTCCACAAAAGGTTTTACGCCTATGGCCAGCATCCTGTCGAACAAGTCGTCTATATATTGCCAATTGTATATGGCATTGCCTTTTTCTTCCTTGTACACGCACATATCGTCGTGGAAAAGCCCATGGAAACGGCAAAACTGGAAGCCACAGTGTTTCTTAGCCAATTCCATCTGCTCCAGCCAGCTTGCACGCAAGCCTTCATTGGCACGGCCAGCCCCAACGCATTTACTCCAGAAATGGGTTAATGGTATCCCAGGTGCATTGGCATCTATTACAGAACTTAAGCTATTTATTGGTGTTATTTTTTGTGCATATAGCAAAGACGGTATAAATGCAGCCCCTGATGCAGTAATAAAACTGTTCTTAATAAAATCCCTTCTTTCCATTGTATGATATATGCATTGAATGATTAATAATCTAATTGTTTTGAACTACTTATGTTCACTTTTTAATAATATCAATTATCTATTTGTTGTTGTCTCCTACAGCCACGTCACTAAAAGTAGCAGTATTCAACACTGAAATATCGTGAGATGTTACACACAAGCCTATATATGCTATAGTGGGCAGCAGTATTTCTACATTTTCTAAACAAGTCCAATTTATGGCATCTAGCGAATGATAAACTGTTACCCTGTTTCCTAAACGCTCTATCTTTAGCCAATAAGGTGCTTTTAACCTTTCATGGAATTCATAGTTCCTTGGTGTTTGTGTTGGTATAGCCCAAGATACATCTGTTTTACAAAAAGCAGTTGCTCCTCGCCAAGTAGTTTTTATCCCAATTTCTGGTTGCAAAAAAATACCAACATATTTCGCATTAGGCGCAAGTGATTCTCGCAGCATAAGCCCTGCCCTTGCTTCGCTGTTTGTATTCTCTATAGAAGTTACTTGCGCAATCATTACTGCATCGCCTTTTACCATTTTGTAAGTAAATTGAAAAGCATCTGGCACATCTTGAGAAGAAGGTATTGGTATGTCTGCACCCGCTCCTTTAACAGTCCAGGTACCACCATTTTTTGTTGACGTTCCCGCTAATCCCGTATTTCCTATATCTATACTCTTTAATAAGCATTCACTTACCGCAAAAGGATGAATAATTGGTGGTAACAACCTCGCGGTAGAAGTATCTGCACTTTTCCTATACAAGAAGCCATTTTTGGTTTCCTTTACCATGTCCCGAAGCTTTTCTGTATAAGGCGTTGGGATACTTTTGCGGATGGCGTAGGCCGCTTGGATAATATTGTAGGATGGCGAACTACGGCGGGCATTTCCTGTCCACCCAAACTTATTCCAGTAACATTCATAAGGGTTTCCAAAACGGATATATTTTACGCCACTGGTGTCTATATTATACCTTGCATACAATTCTTCTGTTTTTTGAAGACGGTTATCAAGGTCTCCAAAAATATCAATCCCTTGTTTCCAAGCTACTTCTGCCGCCCAAGCCAAATTCCATATTTGACCTGCAGTATGACCCTCGTCACGGCCACAATCACCAACTTGCCCATTGCTAAGGGAATTCCCCAATCCTCCAGCAGGATCGCCACGAAGCGATGCAATTGCCTGGTTAAATTTAACTGAATCATCTAAAAAAACAGCTATCCCAATAGCAGCTTTAATGGCATCCGCACCTTGGTTAGCTCCTCTTACTGGGTTGGGTACATCAAGGGTAGGCCACAATACATTGGCAAAATAATTTCGTACATTAGCCGTGGTGCTAGCCGTCCATCCCGGATAGGTGGATTTTAATATATCCGCAGCAGTTGCATAATATTGTACCCAATCCCCCAAGTCCAGTATCGCCTCATCGCCACCCCAAAATGTATTTGTTACTGCCCAGTCATTTAGCATTTCAGTGGCTTTTTTTGCATAATCGGCATCCTTGGTAAAAACCCACATAAACGTAAGGTGATGGATGGCTTGCATATCATTAAGCCACTGCGACCTGTTTACATGTGGCGACCTTGTTACATAAGCCAAAGGGCCTTGCATTGTATAAGATAAACGGGAATGGGGATCCGCTTCAAGCACCCTGTAAGCCGACTTCCAAGGTTCTTTTTTTATATTTGCCCTCAATTGATCTAGGTCATAAGTGGTAAAGGGAATGCCAGGATGTACAAATACCTGGGTATATGCCACATTGCACCATCCTAAACAAGAAAGCATAATTATTATCAAGCAATGGATTCCTTTAGTCTTTTTTTTAATTGTAGCCATTTTAATTTTTTATCTAATCTTATATTTTCCTCTTAATATCTAACCCTTTACCATATCATAACATTACAGAAATTCCTACAATTCTTAAACACTTAAATAGCTAATATTTTTGCGTGCGCCCCCTATTAGTTTTGGCCAACATTTAGTGCCTCAACTAATTTATTTTCTCCTGTTTTTACATCAATAGTCCATGGTTTGGGTTCAGGCACCCACAATTTCCCATCCCCAATTTCCAAAGGCATCCAGATATAGCGGGAATCCCATTGTGTTTTAGGCTTCCATACATCGGCTAAAAAAATAACAGTTGTTCCTTTTGTACCTTCTACTTTTAGCAACATGGTAGATTGCCCCCCATAAGTATTGGTTTCGGGCGGAGCAATGTCTTTGAATTCAGACCATGGGCCGCTAAGGGATTTGGCAGTAGCATATTTATTAGGGTTTGCTTTCCAGCCCGTAAGTGCCGATCCTATTGAGTAATACAAACCTTTGTAATGCACTATTGCACCCCCTTCCATGTGTGCAGGTATAAGGCACACTTCTTTTTCTACATTCATATAATCGGCCGATAAAGTGGCAATCCGAAAACCAAAGGGGCGGTCTTCAAAAACAAGGTAGGGCGTGCCGTCATCATCTATAAACTGCCCTATGTCGCGGCTTTCATGCCCTAGCGGCCGGAACCTTTTTACATATTTGAATCGCCCATCAGGCTTATCGCATACAGCTATGGCTACTTGTGCTGTTTTGTAATTTTTGCTATCGATGTGCATATACATCACATATTTCTTAGTTTTTTTATTATAAAAAACTTTTGGCCTTTCCAATATCCATTTTGCGCCCATGCTGTCTGGGTCGCTCATTTTTACAACATCCCCTTTAAATGTCCAGTTCATCAAGTCTTTGGAAGCATAACAACTCACATAGCGGTAGTTGCTGTCAAGCCCTTGCGCCCTCTCCTCGCCATACCAATAATAGGTTTTGCCCAGTTTAATAATACCGCCACCATGTGCCTGTATATGGTTCCCCTTGTCATCTGGCCATAATTCATTTGGTTTAATAATTGTTTCTTTTTGGGCGAAGATTATTTGGGCAAAGCCACAAAAACACGAAAAGGCAATTAATCTTTTTAATTTCATGTACATAATTTTAATCCTACTTTGATAATTGTTTAAAACCTGTTTGAGTTAATTATTAATGTTCCACAGGGGCTTTTTGAGGTGCAACTTACTAAAATATTTTTGATTAACCGTTTATGCATAGGTGTATGATTTTATTTAGCCTTAACCGTGTTTAGAATAAAAATAAGGTTACCACAAAGTCAGCAAGGCTCAAAGAGCCACTAAGAAAAAATATAGCACTTAGCGAAAGGACGTTTGCAATACTCGCTACAAATGGCAGGATATAAATATCTTTTTAGGCATTTACCCTTCTATCAACACACAATTCCAAGGTTGTATTGTCCTTTCCCATTTCAAAACATCCTGGGCATCAGTTTTAATTGTTTCTTTTAAAGTGGCATTGGCATGAGCGCTTAAGCTATTTATTGGTGTTATTTTTTGTGCATCTAGCAAAGACGGTATAAACGCAACACCTGATAAAGCAATAAAACTGTTCTTAAAAAAACGCCTTCTTTCCTTGAAAAACTTTAATTATAATAGAATGGTTTGGTAATGGTACAATATAGTTATTATTATTTCTTTTATACATGAAAGCATTTATTATGTTATCATTTTTACGAATATGTCACAATTGTCAAAGTCCCAATATCATCCTAAATGGTAAAAATGCGTACAACAACAGTGTTACCGTTGTAAAGATTGCAATATAACGCGTGTTTTGGATTACCGTCAACCCAGCCGCGTCCTAGATATGGAACAAATATCCCGTACCTACACGTAAACGAGCAGTTTCCGTTCAACAGGCCGTATTTTTGACGTGAGTCATGTTTCTATTTTAAGGTGGTAAAAAAAATGCCCAGTCGTTGCCCGATTTTAAATCAACCATCATCCCTGCCGAAAAAGGAAACTCAATTTTAGAAGTGGACGAAGTGTTTACTTTTTTCTTGTTTAAAATTTACCATATAAGTATATGGATAGCACAATGCAGGCGAACAAGGCAAATTGTTTCTTTCTTCCTTGGGGATGGAAGCATGGCTTCTTGCAAAGAGATGTGGCGAAATCTGCCGTATGACTATTTAAAATGCAACATCTTTTCTGATTTCTGGAAAGCCTATAATTGTATCCCCGAGAAAACCCACAAAAAAGTGGGCAATGAAACAGGGGAAACAGCACATATCGAAAGGCATAATAACACCATAAGGCAACGATTTATCAGATTGGTACGCAAAAGTCTTTCATTCTCAAAAAAGGAATATATGCTAAACCTTCATTTTAAACTTTGGGCTTATTACTACAACCTTAAACATAAATAAATATATTGTACCACTACCAAAAATTTAATGCCTGTTGCCAGTTCCGTTAAATTGGTAGCAGCCAATATCGCTACCAGGGAGCGTAAATTCCGTTACACCATAAATAGGGTCGGTAGGCACTACCTGTAAGGGCGAGAAGCCTTTAAAGCCAATTCCAATACAAGGCGAACTGGCCTGAAGACCAAAGTTAAAGTTGCCAATGGCGTTGATGTCGCCTAAATTATAACCACCTTTTACAGGCAATGGATAGTTCAGAAACAAAGGATTGCCTACTTGTACCGCAGAACTGCCATCGTAGGATGCATCTGGCTGGTAGTTGTAATTGGCAGGGAGGTATGTAAATGGGTTGGGGAAATCGGTAGCTACTGGCTTGGTGACGGAACCTGGCGTAAAAGGGATAAACTCGTTGGCTACGGAAAGGCTATCTGCCCAATAATAATTGTACCCATAATTGCCATTATACATATATGCCGTGTCTGGCAAAAGAGTACTAAGCCTTAACCCATATTTACAATTCACCATCAAGTTATTAAAAACCCTGCCCCTTGCACTGTTCTCATAATTGATAGACCCGCCTTTTGTGCTGGCGTTCCTATACCCTGAATTGACAATGGTATTGTTGTAGGCATCTACGTTGCAGGTGGGCACCCCTGCAACTGCACCGGAGTTGGCCGCTTTTAGTGAGTTGGTAGCACCGCCTACGCATAAATTATAGGCGAGTACCCCTACCCCACCTGATTTAATGTTCAAGCCATCGTTGCTGGATTTGCCACATTTTTCAAACGTGCTACGCATAATGGCAAATTTGCCGCCACCCCCACCTACACGGATGGCATCGTTGATACACCCATATACCCAGGAGTCTTCAAAAACCAAATAGCCTTTGGTATTAGAGAAAAAAACAGCATACCCATTGTCTGTTTGCTTTTGACCAGACACGCTAAAATATTGCGAATTAGCAACACCCCCAGTATATCCGGCAAGCGAACCCACATATTCCAAATGTGTCCATTTAAAGACAAGGTAATTGCATGTAACATCTGCCGCCACGCCTTTCCAAAGTCCGGCAAATGCAGAGTCCTTGGAGGCTTTGTAGCCAATCTTGGGGTTATCGGTTTTGGTTTGCCCTGCCACTGTAAACCATATAGGGTTTTCCTTTGTGCCTAGGGAAAATAAGTTTCCTTTTACTATAACGCCTGCTTGGTTTTGGAAAATCAACTTCACGCCAGGCTGGATGGTAAGTGATTTGCCTGTATCTACCAATATATCGCAACTAATAATATAGGTTTTCCCAGCAAGCATGGTACCTGAAATACTTCCACACAAAGGCACTGAGTCTGTAATAGGTACTACCGCTACGGGTACTGCCGGGGCAATGTTATTGTTGTCTGTACTAAACTTTGTACAAGAACATATTTGCCAGATAACACAAACAAATAATAGGTCCATTAAAAATTTATAGTTCATTACTATTGCTTTACTTTTAAGAAATTATAGCCTGTACCTCACTCCCAATAAATAGGATGTTTTAAAAATATCTTGCTGCACAAAAATCTCCTTGCCTGGCTTGTCCTGAAATGGAAGGGCATTGGTGTTTTTAGCAGAATTGTAATAAGGATTTTTTATAAAATACCTTGTATGCTCGTTGGTGAGGTTTATTATTTTACCATATACTTCTACCTTTTTTACTATCTTTTTTGTAAACGAAAAGTCTAGCTGGCCAAAAGGTGACTGCCAAGTATCCAAATTGTAATAAGAATTTACCAATTGTATGCGCTCGCCCGTATAAACATAAGCCAACTGCATGTCCAACCCTAGTTTATTATTATCCTTGAACAACAACGATACATTGCCAATATGTTGGGCTTGCCCTTGTAATGGCCTTGTTTGGTTAACAGAATCTGTCCTGCTTCCACTAAGTGCATCAATAGTAAAATAATTTTTACTGGTAGTGGTAGCGCTGTGCGTGTAGGTATAGTTGGCACTTATGCCAAACTTGCCTAAATAGTGTACTATTAAAAATTCTAACCCTGCATTGGTAACATTGCCCACATTGGTAGGTGTTAAGATATTCGTTCCTGGGGATGAAGTATTACCCGTTATATTAGAGTGGCTGAACGTAACCTCTATTGGATTGTAAATCTTTTTTACAAAAGCTCCTATCAATAACTGCCCAGCCCCTTTTTTGGGATATATTTCAAAGCGTATATCATAGTTATCCGCAGTAGTGTGTTTTAAATAAGGGTTGCCTTGTTGCGCATAAGCTTCTGTTTCAGACGCAGGAATTAAGGAAGGAAGTATTTCGGCAAAAGACGGCCTTATGAAACTCCTAAAATAAGATGCCCTAATGCTTTGGCGGCTATTAAGGCTATATTTCAAATGCAGGCTTGGCAAGAAATCATAATAATAAATATGCCCATACTTTGTAGTCAATATAGGTATAAGGTCGGTAGTATAATGTTGGTCGGTATTCTCGAAGCGTACACCACCCAATATCTGCAAGTTAGTAGTTGCCATAAACTTAAATTGCGCATAAGCAGCGGCAACGTCTTCGGTTATGGAAAAGTTACGGGCTGTACCTGTGGTACCAGATGCAGGATTGCTATTTGTTGGGTTAAACTGGTAATGAAAAGAATCTAAATCTGTAATAATTTGCGCACTATTGCCAGAAACCGACAATGAGTAGGTTCTATAAAAGTTCTCCCTTGTTTTTTCACGGAACATGCCGCCAAAACCAAACTCAACATCCCTATGGGCAATATTTCTTTTTAGAGTCAAATTAATATACCCAGCAACATCTTGGTCTTTATTATGCGACCAAGTGTGCTTTAAAGAAGCCGGCTTGCCAGAGTCGGCAGGATAATACTGAATAGGAAACCCCGGTTTTTGGTAACTAGCATCGTACCCGTAAGATGCCAAATCTGGTTGCTGCTGCTTGGCTAATGAATAAGTTGCACTCCAATCCAACATTACCCTATTGGCCAACTTGTGCTCACCATGTAAAGTGGTGTTGTAAATAGATTGTATGCGCCAACCTGTTCTTGTACTGTAAGAAACAGCTCCCGGGGTTGCATTTACATCCGTATCCCCTTGTACCCTTGTTTGAAATTCGTCCAAGTGTACAAACAAATTGTACAAGGAAATTTTGTTTCGATTGTTGATGATGTAGTCGAACTTGTTGTTTAATGCAAACCGCTTTTGCCCTGTGGAAATGGTATTTTTAAATACCTGATCCAAAACAGGATAGTTATTGATAGTTGCGCCACTTACACCATAAGCATTACCAATAATTCTGGATCCAGGATATTGGGTAATCAATGTTTGGTCAGTACCGCGGAAAAAGCTTTGATAGCTAAGGCTCAATACAAAACCCAGTTTTTTATGGAAATAGCGGTTGCCAAAAGTCAGTCCTGTTTGAAGGTTAAAAGGCTGTTTCCTAGGTGTAAGTTTCAAGTTGTTTGTAGTGAAGGAAGAGTCTGTAGCATTACCGCCATTTGTTAATTCATAAGGCGATTTTTTATTGATGCCGCCATGCGGGAAGGAAGCATAAGGGCGGTCGTTGAACAAGGTATTGCCACCACCCGCAGCAAAAACCCTGAATTCTTCTTTGTTGGGTGCATCCTTCATTACCAGGTTCATCACGCCACCAATGGCATTGCCTTCCATGTTAGGCGTTAATGCTTTTACCACTTCCAGCCTTTGCAAAATATCCGAAGGGAATAGGTTCATAGGCACATACCTAAACCTATCATCAGGGCTGGGGATGGGTATGCCATTGATTAGGGTAGTATTGTACCGCTGATCCATACCACGGATAATGGCATATTTGCCCTCGCCACTGCTGCTCGACTGAAAAGAAACCCCGCTCATCCGTTGCAAGGAATTGGCAACAGTAACATCAGGCGATAACTCAATGGTTTTGGCAGACATCACATTTTCCAACGCATCATTGTTTTTTTCTATCCTTCTAGCCGAATTGTCCGATTCTTTATTGCCGTTGGTAGTTACCTGTACTTCATCCAATTCGCTGGTAGCTTCTTCTAATGATTGACCGATAACTACTACATCATTTGGCGTTTTAATACGCACATCGGCAATGGCAACAGTTTTATAACCTGTGAATATTACTTTTAAATGGTAACTCCCTACGCGTACATTCTTAAAAGTATAGGAACCATCTAGGTTTACATTGGTGGTTATTTTCTTTTTGCCCCCTTCCAGCACCACAGTGGCGCCTACCAATGGCTCGCCCGTTTTACTATCAGTTACTTTTCCTTTTACAATACCTGCAAAAACAGCCGTTGAAAAAACAATACATCCTAGAAGCAACCAAAGCCTTGTGTAAAACTGGGGCATTTTATTTAAAATTTCGGCGAAAGTATTGGTAAGGCTTGTGCAAATAATGCCATTTGCAAATGGTAACAATTTGGTAATAAGGGGATGAGGGATTGTTACTGCCCACCAGATAAGCAAGGCCTTTTTGGTTTTAAAGCACGCAACTTCAGTTGTTAATATAGTTTCAGTTTTTGCCAATTTGAGGTCATTTTTCTATGCTAGCGTTTTTCAAAACTCATGTACTTTAATGTAACCCATTGATTTTCAACAACATTTTCAATTTTTCATGCGTATTTTGTGCGTATTTTGTGCTTACTTTATGCTTACTTTATGCGTGTTTTGTGCCTATTTTATGCTTATTTTGAGCGTATTTCTGCTCACTTTTTGAGCATAAATTCAAACCCTTGTTTTGGCAAAAACTACTATTTTAATATTACATAAAAAAGAACTACGATTTGGTTTTCGGTAATTTGTCTACGTTGCTTCGCACCATCCGTTACGCCAAATATTGGACAAAGATATACTAAATTTATTAGCAGTTTGAAAAGTTATTATTGCAGGGCAAACGCATCAAAATTTAATCTGCCCCTAATTGCCTACTTTATTCAAAAATACCTCTTTTCAGTCCTTTTGCCTCGTAGCCGGCGGGCTTCGTCCTGGCAACGCCACTCTATTTTATCTTTTGAAAAAAATATGCTGCGCATTTTTTTCAATTTTGGCTGTGCCAAAACCGGATAAAATAAGGTGTCTTATGCCAGGACTGGTGTCAAACTCTAAGATTCGAGCAAAAAGAATTTTGATGCGTTTACCCTGGTTATTATTGATGGCAGGGTAAATTTGCTTGTGGGATATTGTTGGATTTATTTTGGACTCGGTTCGTGAGGATACGAACCGGGGCGGAGGCTATGGAGTGAATATATAAATAAAACAACCCGGGTTTTGCAACGGAGGCATATTACCTATCATCATTGCAAAAAACCGGGTTGAAACTGCTGATCTTTTCTTATAAATTGAAAATGCTAATTACATTTTAATGACTTCTTTTACTGTCTTATCTGTACCATTTTGCAAAACAATAAAATATGTGCCTTTTTGCAATGGCTTCATGTCAACCGATAATTGGTTGCTGGCAAGTTTAGCACTGTGTACTAGTTTTCCGTCTGTGTTATAAATGTTCAGGCTGGCATCTTTAGCAAGCTGTTTATCTAGTTTCACAGTTAGTAAATTGCATACTGGATTGGGATACAAATGGTAAACAATTGATGGCACGGCAGCCTCTGCAGCAGCAGCATTCCTTAACGAAGCAACAAACACTTGATTGGTAATGACAACCAATTGGGGCATGTTGCTACCATTTTCCTTGCTGTAAAAATCGGTACCAATATTGTTGTTGGTTATAGGGTCTTTTATACATACACTGGCCAGTTTATCCCCTGCGGCTTGGTTTACAATATAGCCCGTAATATCAAAGTCAACGTAGCCTAATCCTGTAATACTATCTGTTACTAAAGCTGTGCTGTTGTAAGCAGGCTTATTGTTGTAGGTAATGGTGCTTTCGCCCCAGGTATCATCTGCAACCGAATAAATGGAGCGAGTACTGTTGGCCTCTTTGCTCTTTACATATAACCTTATGCGGGCACCTGTAATATTTGCCGGAAGGCTGGCCAAATTAAAACGAAGATACCCTTCCCGATACCCTAACCCTGATGTGCCGGCTTTGGTAACGATAGAAGTAGCCGTGCCAAAATTAGTGTCTGCATTTGTGCCCCCCTGCACATAAGCATCTGCCACTGGCGTAAGTGTAGTAGTAGCAGGTGCCAAGGAATACGTAAGCGTGCCGTAGCCAAGCTGGTCGTACCCGCCACTATTTGGGTCATAATGCCCGCCGCCACCTTCTGGCCTTACTTTGGCGGCATATTGTGTGGTATATGTGGCTGGCAAGCCCTTGCGGTTTACATAGTGGTTATACACCATTTCCCAGCAATCTCGCAAAATACCCCTGCCCGTAGCAGCAATAATGGTTTGGTTTACATTATCGCAGTTATTGTAGGTAGTATAAGGTACTACGTTGTTGGTATCTATATTGTATTTGGCAATGTACTCGCACCCTTTAAAAAACTTGAAGTCGTTATAGCCATATAAGTCTGTGCCATTGTTCCAAGCCATTTCGCAAATAGGCCCCATTAGCGATACACCCAGTGTATTATGCCCTTGGTCCCGGCCACTTTCCTGCCATTGCCCTAGGTTGCCTGGGTACACCCGCCATACAGCACTGTCTATGCAGCCATTGCCATTACCTGTTTTAAAATAATTAACGGCTTCGTTGTATTTGTTTACGCTATCGCAAAGGATACCAATAGCCATGATAGATGCCATGTTGCACAAATCCCAGTTTGCCCAATAGTGGGTAACACAAGCACCATTATGGGTAGTAAGGAAAGTATGGTTCATTGGGTAAAACACCGTAAGCATCATTGTTTTGAAAGTATTGAAATTAGCCGTGGACCAACCGCTATAGCCACGCATAATTTCTGCCACATTGGCTATTTGATAGCCATAAATACCAGCGGCCAAGTACTTATCTGAGGTGCCTGTGATTACTTTTAGCGTGGAACCCCAGCCATTCAGTATTTGCACGGCTTTGTCGGCACAGGTAGTATTTCCAGATACTTGCCAACGCAAGGCATTGGCATAAGCAGCTGCAATATCATTGTACAATTTATTATAGTTTTCAGGATACCCTGTTCCCCTATAAACGGTGTCTTTTGGCCCCTGCATGGTATAGGTGGAGGAAGAATGGGTATTGGCAAGCAAAGCGTGCCAGCCAGACAACCAAGGCTCGGTACTATCTGCCACCATTGTTTTCATGCGGTTGAAATCAGACTGCTTGTGCATGGCACAAGGGTGGGAGAAAGTTTGTGCCTGTATTGTTTGGCAGCACACTAGGCATAGTAAAAAGAACATTTTTCTAAACGTAACAATAGAACTAGTATTATATTTTTTCATATTTAGGCAAATTGATGGTGAAGTATTTTTTATTCTTTGATTGATTATGGGCATAACTATAACATGCCCTGTTTAGGGCAAAACCACAAATGACCAATCTATAATTGACTTCTAACAGGGGCAATACGGTTGCTTATCCCAAATAGCAAGCATCGGCAAAACAATATAACAGGAGAATATGGAGGCACTTGGCTTGGGCATATTACCGCATCGTATTAAAGCTAGGGCGGGCGAATATCTTTCATATTGGCAAATCGTTTTTATTAAAAAAAAGGCAGCAATATTTTCTTTCCTAAAAAGCACAATCGATTAAGCAAAATAAAAGTATAATTTTGATTTAAACAAAAAAAAATTTAGAAAGGATTTAGTATAAGTAAAAATGGAATGAACCCCGCAATTAAGGTTCATTCCATTTTTTAGCTTTGCATTGTTTTCCACTTAGAAGCAGCAGCAATAATTAACCCGGCTTTTGCAGTTGAAATCTATTACAAGCCCCAACTACTTCAAACACAAGCATTTGCTTGATTTTTTGGCCTTGCCATAGTTCACTATGTTTTCGACCAAAAATTCGGCTCAAATACTTGTCTTTATTGCATTTGAACCTTTCATAACGAAGTCAACTGCAAAATCCGGGATTAATTAGCTCATCACTACTTATCCATTCTTATTTCCACATCATACCCCGCTGGCAACATACCACTATTGGCCTTTACAAATACGCCGCCTGACATATACTGCACCCCAAGCCCTCCTTTCCTTGGCATCGCGATAGTAATTGCTGCATCTGCCGAATAATACCAATGTCCTTCACTTTGCACCAACCCTGCGGATATATCTTTACCCGATACTGACTGAATCTCATAACCCCCATACCCTATCAACTTACCTTTACCCAAATACAAAGCAACCACTCCTCCTTTCTGCTCCGAAATCACTCCAAACAACCCTTTAAACCCCATATCAAGTATAGTATGCAAACTATCATCTATTCCATACAAGACGGTTTCTTTCCTGCCCTGTAAATCCTTGTTCAATGGCTTGCTTTCTATTTGCAACGCATTGAAACCAGCACTAGCCGCAAGGCTTTTAATTGTATTGATAGATTTATCATTGCCGCTATACGGCTCAAACACAGTTACAAACGGCGTTTTCCACGCATTGCTACCCGTTTGCCTTACTATAATGGCATGGGTACTATCCGGCACGGCATTTACCTTGTTGGGGGTTACGGAATAAATGTTACTGGTATAAGGGGCAATCAAATTATACAGTTCTCGGCTCTTTGCACCTAGCATCCACATATCCATGGAGATAGTTGGGTTGGTTTTGGTGATGGTCCATGTGGCTTTTAAATCATTATCCAACGGTGCTTTTGTTACATCCCTGAAATAAGAATAGGCTTTGTTGTACTTGTTGCCTAAATCAGTAGTAGGTGCAAAATCCAACTTACTGCCGTCCCCATTGCTGAACGAAAGGTTATTACCTAGGTTATGGTAGAGGTAGTCGTTATCATTCAAATCTGACCTAAAAATATCTACATAAAAACCTGTGGTTGCCGAAGTCCGCACCATGGCTACCATCCTGCGTTTTTCGCCTGCCGATACATCGGCAAAGGAAACATTCTCGGAAATGTGTTTGTTGCTGGTAAAGCTGCCGCTATCTACAGCAGGTTCCATGGCATTTATTTTTATTGCCCCAGCCGTATAACCCGGCAAAATAGTATTACTACCTGTAGCCGACTGGTGGTAATTATAATCGTCTGACCAATAAGACTCATAACCAGCCGCATCTGGTGACAATGCCCAGCCCTTTCCATACAACTGCATGGCCAAGCCATTTGGTGACAAATGCAAGTTCCTGTGGTACCCTCCATACAAGGTAAACATCAACCCATTAGTAGTATCGTTCCCATTTTTCATGGTGATATGCCTATGGACTTCCGAGTAAGCCGCACGGGCATAAGGGACAATAGTTTTTGTTGCTTTTAATGTTGCCAAGTTGTAGCATAAGCCTTTCCATGAATCCTTGCCCCGGTCGTATTGTTTGGCATCGATACCTTGCTGTATAACAGCCGATATCCTAGCTACACCGGCCGTATCGCCCACCCATTGAAAATAGGTAAGCAGTCGTTCAAAAGCCGTGTAGTTGCCGGGGCCGCCACGCATATCGCCAAACAATACCATATTGCCCCTAGCATCTAGCCAAGGGATAATGGCAAGGGTAGATTTCTGTATCATCGGGTTGCTGCCAATGGTGTTTACCCCGTTTTTATAAATAGGCAAGGCCATTTCCAGCACCGAGGCTATTGTACCCAGGCCATACCCCGGTGCCTCACCCCATAGGCCCGTTACCGGGCTGTAGGCTCTTAAAATATCTGGCAGCGCATCGTGGTATTTGGTGGTGTTGTCCGTATAAAACTTGAGGTAGTATTCCCTACCCTTGCCATCGGGGTAGAAGCTATTGGTTTCCAAAGCTAGGATGCCCGGCATCATTATATCCCACCCATTTACGTTCCAGTTGCCTTTGTTGCCCCCACGCACCATGCCAATTTCCACAAAGCGCTTGAATACTGTAGCGGCAATTGTTTCCAAAGGCTTGCCAATAGCCTTCATAGCCTCGCTAGGGTGGGCTTTCAGATAGCCGAACAGCAAATCGTATGTTGGCACTGCCTCAAAGCAAAGGTTGTCGTGTATTTGCTCATAATCGTAATAGCCCATGATGCCACCCGGTGCATAGCCGCCTGGGCCACCACTGCGGTGGCTTGGGTCGAGCGGCGGTTCCATATAATAGGTACCTATAAGCCATGTGTTAAAAATATCAGTGGCAAAGCGGGCGTACTTCTCATCCCCTGTTACCCAATATACAAAAGCGGCACGCTGGGCGAGGTTTAGTATTTCGGCATTGTTGCCCCTTATGAGGTGACCGCTCTTTTTGTAGGATACCAGCACAGGCTTGTAAGAAGGTGATTTTTTACTCACTCCGAGCATATCGCCCGATTCGTTGAAAGGAATACGGTCTTCCAGCGGCACATTGTTGTATTCGTTCCAGGTACGCATACCCGGAAGGCGCACTGTAGGTACGGGGGCATTGCCCTCGCCATAGTCCCATGTTTCGTTGTTTATATAGCATTGGGTATAGTGTTGCCCCGGCTTCCAATACATGGCAAGGCGAGAAATAATCCATTGAGGGTCTTTCTCGTGGATGGATACGTATTTGTCCACCGACTTTTTTATGCCTTCCAAAGATTCTTTAGCCCATGGGTAGTTCTGTATTTTTTGGAGAATGGCGGGCTTGTCTGCATCTTGTACATATACCTGTGGGTGCTGCGCTACGCAAACACTACAGAAAAAAAATGCCAGTAAAGCCAAAACGGTTTTCTTATAGTCCATCATAAAAGCAAGCTTATTTTGCAAAATAAAGAGATAGACTGGATAATTGCATAAACGTTTAATCAGAAATTCGTCTGAACCTTTGATTTACGTTGATTATTTTGCTTTATTGATTTTATTGAAGTAAAGGGATAAAGAAATCCACAAGTTTCAATATTCCTCGAGTAATCTCTATGGGTTTACCTTTTGCAGGAAGGCAAGCACTTTAGGGAAAGCATCCTCAAAAGTGGCAGGAGATGAAAGGGTATGCCCTATGCCTGGGTAGGTATAGAATTCGTGCTGTACGTTGCTTTGGGATAGTTTGGCATCTAATGTATTGGACTGCGTAATGGGTACTATGGTATCGGCAGTTCCATGCAGAATAATAGTTGGGGGCGAAGATGCTCCTACATAGTTTACAGGGGAGGAACTATTGTATAAGGTAGGATTGGAGGTGGGTGTTCCATTCATTAAAAAAGACAAGCCTAAAGCAATATTAGACTTATTGGCAGCATAATACTTATAGAGACCAACCATATCGGAAACCCCTGCAAGGTCTATGGCAGCATGTGTAAGGGATGGGTATTTATAGGCCTGTAAAAGAGCGAGTAACCCTCCTGCACTTTCGCCTAGGAGTACCAATTTACTAGTATCGTATTGGTAATTTGTATTGTGGCTTAGAATATATTCGAATGCCTGTTTTACATCTGCTTCCTGTGTAGGGAAAAGATTGATACCGCCAAAAGTAGCGAGACGATAATTGATATTTATAAAAGCGTAATTGCTTAGGTGGCTGGTGAAGGAATCTACTAAGAACCGTACATCTGATTTGTCACCGGATGTCCATGAACCACCATGTACTAAGACCATTATTTTGGTTGTATTCAAACTTCTGCCTGCGGGGAGGAAAATATCCATTTGTTGTAGGCTGTCTGTGCCATAACCTACTGCGAGTAAAGTTGTTTTAGCATTGGGATTGAGTGTTGTGCCGGTATCAGTTGATTTTTTGCAGGATTGCAAAAACAAAACAGCAAAAAACAAGATGATACAAAATGATGTATTCGTTGGTTTGTGATTTTTATTCATTAAAGGATTTTTTCAGTAGAAGTGCGCAATCTGTTCAGTATAACAATTATGGCGAAATGCCAATTCATATACCGTAACTAGTTCTTACATTGTAAAGGTACAAATTTTACTAAACCCTACCTTAAATTTGAATAATTAATGAGCAGAAATAACCTATTACTTAATTTTAATGTACGTTATGAAATACGACATTGTATTACTAAGATTTTCTCTTGGGCATAACTAAACTATCAGCCGGATAGGCCGATTTAATGCTATCCCTTACTGTATTGCACCAAGTAAAAAATACTTGTTTTTCGTTATCGGTTATTATGGCGTCTTTATGTATAAGGGTATAGCTGCCTAAGGGCATATCCCCACCTTTTACTTCATCTATACATTCGTCTAATGTTTTGTATTGCCGAGCTATACGATAAGTGGTAAATTCATCAAAATTCAAATGTCGCTTACCCTCCTTAATATGGTTGTGCAGCCACCACGCTACTGGTTGTATATTGTTATACCAAGGATAACGGGTAGTATTGCTATGACAATCGTAACAGGTTTTTACCAAGATTTGCTGTACATCTTCCGGAACAGGATATGCTTTACTAATATGATACCCTGATGGAGCCGCTGCTATATTTTTAGCCGGATGAAAAAATTGTATCACAATAATTGCTACCAACAAAACCCAGCTTATACATTTGAATATCTTTTTCATAGTACTAAGTTAAAGATGAAAGAACATATCTAAGTTATTATTCCATGATTGGCGAAAAAGAGTAAAGGCATCGCCATATAGTTTTACTCCAATTTTGCTGTTGATACCTTATGACCACTGCACACATTTAATAAAAGACCTCAAATGTGTGAATCATGCAATTCTTTCCATTAATCTTGTAACATCCCACACACTGCTTGCATAGACCTTTACCTTATATATTGGCAAGGTATAGTCCTTGTTAAAATGAATTTCCCCATCAAATTCAAACATTACCATGGAAGCAGCAACCACAAATACCGAAACTGAAATTTTATCCCCAGAATTGCTCCGGCAAATGGATGCGTACTGGCGGGCGGCCAACTACTTGTCAGTAGGGCAGATATACCTATACGCCAACCCCTTGCTGAAAGAACCCCTGAAATTAGAGCATGTAAAACCACTGGTGGTGGGGCATTGGGGTACAACGCCTGGGCAAAATTTTATCTATGTGCATTTGAACAGGGTTATCAAGAAATTCGATTTGGATATGTTCTACATCTCTGGCCCGGGTCATGGCGGCCCGGCACTGGTGAGCAATGTATATCTAGAAGGCACATGGAGCGAGGTGTACCCCAATATTACGCAGGACGAAGCGGGCTTGCGAAAGCTGTTCAAGCAGTTTTCTTTCCCTGGGGGTATTTCTAGCCATGTGGCACCGACCACGCCCGGTTCCATACACGAAGGGGGCGAGCTAGGCTATTCACTCAGCCATGCTTTTGGCGCAGCGTTCGACAATCCCGGCCTTATCGTGGCTTGCATAATAGGCGATGGAGAGGCGGAAACTGGGCCATTGGCCACGGCATGGCATGGCAATAAATTCCTAAACCCTATAAGCGATGGGGCGGTGCTGCCCATACTGCATTTGAATGGCTACAAAATAAGCAACCCCACATTGCTTGCGCGCATAAGCCATGAGGAGCTGGAACAGTTTTACAGGGGCTGCGGCTGGTCGCCCTATTTTGTAGAAGGTGATGACCCTGCAACCATGCACCAACTAATGGCTGCTGCGATGGAAAAAGCCATTGAGGAAATATTGCAAATACAAGTGAGGGCAAGAAGCAATAACGATAGCCAAAGGCCAATATGGCCAATGATTATATTACGGTCGCCTAAAGGATGGACTGGCCCAAAAATAGTAGATGGCTTGCCGAATGAAGGCACTTTCCGTTCGCACCAAGTACCTTTGCTGGTAGATGCCGAGCATCCAAACCATGTGGCAGAATTAGAAAGCTGGATGAAAAGCTATAAACCTGAGGAATTATTTGACGAAAATGGGCGGCTATTAGCGGAGCTGGCCGAGTTGGCACCCAAGGGAAACAGGCGGATGGGGGCTAACCCACACGCCAATGGCGGCATGTTGCTGCAAGACCTGCACATGCCAGACTTCCGTGCACATGCGGTTGCCGTCACTTCCCCCGGAGGAGTGATGGGGCAAGACACGACGATATTGGGCAAATTTTTAAGGGATGTGGCCAAGCTAAACCAGCCCCACCATAATTTCAGGTTGTTTGGGCCCGATGAAACGCTTTCCAATATGCTGGGTGCAGTTTTTGAAGTTACCAACCGCCAATGGGAAGCAACGGAAGAAATTAACGATGAGTTTTTAGCCCCGGAGGGGCAAGTGGTAGATTCTATGCTGAGCGAACACCAATGCCAAGGCTGGCTAGAAGGCTACCTACTTACAGGCAGGCATGGCCTATTTAATAGCTACGAGGCATTCATCCGCATAGTAGATTCTATGTTTAGCCAACACGCCAAGTGGCTAAAGGTTACATCAGAGCTGCCTTGGCGGCGGAAAATTGCATCGCTCAATTACCTCCTTGCATCGCACGTTTGGCAGCAAGACCATAATGGGTTCACGCACCAAGACCCCGGCTTTTTGGATCATGTAGTAAACAAAAAAGCCGATGTGGTAAGGGTGTACCTGCCGCCAGATGCTAACTGCCTGTTGTCTATTATGGATCATTGCCTGCGCAGCAGGCATTATGTAAACGTAGTTGTGGCGGGCAAGCACCCGCTGCCCCAATGGCTTACCATAGAAGCCGCCATTATCCATTGCACAGAAGGCATTGGTATATGGCAATGGGCCAGCAACGACCAAGACGCTGAACCCGATGTAGTGATGGCTTGCTGTGGCGATACACCTACTTTGGAGCTATTGGCAGCAGTTTCTATATTGAGGCAGCACATGCCCGACCTTAAAATAAGGGTAGTGAATGTGGTGGACCTTATGAAACTGCAACCCCATACAGAACATCCCCATGGGCTAAACGAAAAGGACTACGATTCTATTTTTACCAAAGACAAGCATATTATTTTTAACTTCCATGGTTATCCTTGGTTGATACACCGCTTGGTTTATAGCCGTGCCAACCGCAACCTGCATGTAAGGGGTTATAAGGAGGAAGGCACTATTACAACCCCTTTTGACCTTAGGGTACAGAACGATATTGACCGTTTTCACCTAGTGATAGATGTGGTGGACCGCTTGCCGCAACTGGGCAGCAAGGGGGCATACCTAAAACAACAAATGCAGGACAAACTGATAGCCCACAAGCTATATGTGCATGAACATGGCAGGGACATGCCAGAAATATTAAACTGGAAATGGGCACCACATGGATAAGCAACTATTGATAAACACCGCAAACACATTGATGGCTGGCACTAAAGGCTTGCTGGCAATGGACGAAAGCAACGGCACCTGCAACAAAAGGTTTGCCCAGTTAGGCATACCACAAACCCCCGAAGCACGGCGCGACTGGCGGGAATTGATTGTAAGTACCCCTAACCTTGGCGACTGCATCAGTGGTGCTATTTTGTACGATGAAACCATACGCCAACAACAAAAAGACGGCACGCCTATTATCAAAGCAATTATTAATGCAGGCATAATACCTGGCATTAAGGTAGATACAGGCGCAAAACCAATGGCAGGCCACCCCGGTGAAAAAATAACCGAAGGGCTGGACGGTTTATGTAAACGATTAGCTGAGTATGCCCAAATGGGTGCGCGATTTGCCAAGTGGCGTGGGGTTATTACCATTGGGCAAGGCATCCCAAGCGGTGCGTGCATAGAGGCTAATACGCACGCCCTAGCCCGCTATGCCGCCCTTTGCCAAGAAGCAGGGATAGTGCCGATAGTAGAACCAGAAGTATTAATGGAAGGTAGCCATAATTTACAGCAATGTTTTGAAACTACAGAAGAAGTGCTGTACAATATTTTTAACCAACTTTACAAGCAAGGCATTTTGCTTGAAGGGATGATTCTAAAGCCAAATATGATAATGCCGGGGTTAGAATGCCCTACACAGGTTAGTACACAAGAGGTAGCAACTACTACTGTTCGATGCCTGTTGCAGTCCGTTCCCGCAGCGGTTGCTGGCATTGCATTTTTATCGGGTGGGCAAACTGGTGAAATGGCATCTGCACACCTGAATGCCATGCACCAAAAAGACATGCCGCAACTGCCTTGGCCATTAACGTTTTCCTTTGCCCGTGCCATACAGCAACCCGCTATGACAATATGGAATGGGCAAGAGATCAATGTAAAACCTGCACAAGAAGCATTGCTTCAACGTGCAAAATGCGACCAATCAGCAAGGATGGGAGTGTATAATGAGGATATGTAAGTAGTGGACTAAAAGTAATATACACCAATGATTAAATGATTTGATTAATTTTAATGATGGAAGCCCTTGATTTTAAAGTGTTTTATTAAAATCATTTTCGCAAACCATTTTCTGATGAGTATAAATTCGTGCCTTTGTGAAAAAATAACCCCTTTTTAAGAAAGGCCTATTTCTTTTTGCCAAAAATCACTAAATCGACCACTAAATTATCAGAAAGTACCATGCTGCTGCCGCCCACATTAAAATCACGGCGGTTTAGCTTAAAGCTGCCTTTTAGCACAATGCCGCCTTCCTGCTGGGTAACGGTAAAAGGGAAATTGATTTCTTTTGAAACACCTTTAATGGTTATAATTCCAGTTACAGCCAGCTCGCCAGAGGCCGATTTTGTTATTTTATACGATATAAAGTGCAGGGTGCTGTACTTGGCAGCATCAAAATATTCGTCCTTTTTTAAATGCGTATCCCTTTTGCCGTTGCCTGTGTTCACGCTATTGGCATCTACACTTACATTAAAGGTAGATACAGTGGGATTGTCTGGAACATAATTAATACTCCCCCTTAGCCCTGTAAAGCTGCCATCCACATTAAAACCAAGGTTTTTAATGACAAATTTTACAGATGAACCATTGTCGGCGGGCGTATAGGATTGCGCAATGGCAAAAGAGGCAATAAGCAAAGAAGCAAATAGGGTAATCGTTTTCAGCATGGATTATTTATTTGAATAATTAGTGTTAACTGTTGTTATATATGACAATCGTTTGTATGTAGTTGTTGCATCAAAGAAGATAAGAAATACCAATACCAAAATTATTAGCCTTGTTCCTAAACCGGTAGATAGCCGTTCCGTCTGGGGCAGTTTGATGCAAAGTGGTTGTTTTATACTCTGTAAATAAAAATTGATAGATAGCCCTGATACTCCAGTGGCTATTTAGTTGATATTTTAAGAAAAACTCAGAGTTCAGGCTTCCCAGGTCGTTATCGCCAGTAAGTAACAGGTTAAATGATGATGGCTTGGCAATGGGTTCTATTTGGGTATTGCCATTGCTGGTAAAAATGGCCGATGAACTTCTGCCTGCTGTAAAGCCTACTAGGTCAATATTAGTGCCGCCGCTAAGCCGTTTGTTGAAATGGTAACCAAAGTTGAGCGTAACATTAAACGAAGTTGTAAGTGGCCGCTGCACGGTAAGGGTATCCCAGTTCTCCGTTTTTTGAGGGGCTACCACAACAGCAAAAGGGGTACTGGTACCTCTGGTTAGTTTTGCTGGGCCTGCGGTTGTAAAATCTAGCTTGGTGCCAAAGTTGGTAGTAGCCCTTGCCCCTAATCCTATCTCCCATTTCTGGTATTTGCCTAGCTTCCAGTTATATACATAACTTGCAGCGGCACTTCCTTGCGAGTTGCCAACAGTTGCTGCAATGTCAACAAATTGATTCTTTGCTTGCACTGCCGCTTTTTGCTGTGAAAAACCAGCATACACTATAGTCAACCCAATTAATAAGCCAATAACCCTATGCTTCATTTTTTTGTATTTATAAGGAAAACGTGGGCAAAAAGTTTTCCTTACAAAATATCTAAAATAAAAAGCGTTGCTAATTGCCGAGGTGGTGCTTATTAGTACTAGATTCTTTATAATATTTGCCTTTATATTCCATGGGGGACAACCCTGTAATTTTCCTAAAAACTTCCCTAAATGCTTTTACATCCGTGTACCCAACTTCATACATTATTTCATTAATTGTTTTTCGGTTTGTTTCAAACGACTTTTTTGCAGCTTCAATTTTAACCCGCTGCGTATATTCTATGGGCGTGTTGCCCGTGGCTTTAATAAACCGCCGGTCAAAATTCCTCCTGCCAACGTTGAGCATAGAGGATAAGTTTTCAGTTGTAATTTTTTCGTCAATATTCTTTTCGATATACTCCTGTGCTTGAAGCACCAACTCGTCCCCATGCTTTTTTTGGCCTGTAAAAATCACAAATTCAGACTGGGCATACCTATCCATTTCTATCTGGAATGTTTTTGAACAATAAATAGCAGTTTGCCTGCCATAATATTTCTCAATTAAATAAATCATCAAATTGAGAAATGAATAGGCGCCGCCATTGGTGTAAATCCCTTTTTCATCCGTGATTAGCTTATCTGTTTGCAAATTAATATGGGGGAACATCGCCCTGAAATTTTCAGCAACAGACCAATGCGTAGAACAACTTTTCCCGTTTAGCAATCCAGCTGCTGCCAGCATAAAAGCCCCTGTGCATATAGATGCTATTTCGGCACCGTTTTTATATTGTTTCTCCAGCCACGCTATAAGCAAGTCATTGCCTTGCAACGCAAGGTTATAATGATGATTTAAGGATGGCAAAATAATAAGGTCAGCTTTTTCAATAGCCGAAATATGCAGATGGGGCTTTACAGAAAACAACCCTCCATTGAAATCAACTTTTTCAGAAATGCCAGCTAACTGGATGGTAAACAATCCTGCCCTATCGTTTCCTGCCCAATAGGAATTGGCTTTTGTAAATATTTCATACGCTCCTGTAATGCTGCTGAGGTTGTTTTCGCCATTGGGTACTACTATAATGAGGAGTTTCATGTCTTTTTTGCAAATGTAAATATATATTTTGTCTAAAAAGGCCTGCTAGAACGTCTATTTACAACCCTATTGAAGTTAAATATAGACAATAGATTTGCATTGTAAAACTTAAAAACATAAAAATGACACGAACAGAAACAATTGTAAAAATGGTGTTGGACAGATGGGATGCATCCATCAAAAATTGCGGCACACTCCTGAACAATTTAGATGACGAAACATTGCAAAAAGAAATTGCCCCAGGCAAAAACAGGGGCATCTATTTACTTGGGCATCTTATTGCAGTACACGATGACCTGCTTATGCTGCTAGGCATGGGCGAAAAACTATACCCCCAGTTGCAGGAACCGTTTTTGAAACATGCTGACAAGGAAATAACCCAAATACCCTCAGTAGTTGAATTAAGGGCTTTTTGGGCTAACCAATGTGAGGTACTAAAACATAAATTTAGCAGCCTAGTACTAGAGGCATGGTTTGAAAAACACACTGCTGTTTCTACTCAAGAGTTTGTCATAGAGCCGCATCGCAACAAGTTGAATATCATTATTACAAGAACCTCCCATTTGCAATACCATTTAGGCCAATTACAATTACTTAATTAACTAATCTCTATAAAAATGAAATCATCAAGTTTTACGACCACTATTTTAGTTGACAATACGCCAAAAGATGTTTTTAATGCAATCAACAATGTGCGTGGCTGGTGGCAAGGGGCAATTGAAGGCAACACTACAAAGCTAGAAGATGAATTTACCTATCGCATGGGGGAGGTTCATTTTTCCAAACAAAAAATAGAAGAACTTATCCCTTACCAAAAAGTAGAATGGCTAGTTACCGATAGCCAACTGAGCTTTGTGAATACCAAAAACGAATGGACAGGAACAAAAATTATTTTTGAAATAACAGAGATAAATAGCAAAACGCAAGTTAGGTTTATACACTTAGGTTTGGTTCCTGCAATAGAGTGTTATGGGGGTTGCTCTAGTGCTTGGGGGAAACTTATCCAAGAAAGCTTGTTTAGTTTAATAACCACAAGAAAAGGTACAAATGTTTTTGGCTAAGAAGGGGTTGCTTGCTTGTTCTAAAAACAAAGAAAATGAACTTTTAAGTACACCCGTTGGGTTTATTGGCACTATATTTATACATCTTCATGCATAAGTTGCCATACGCTTCGGAATGGTGGCTTTATCGTTTTATACTTCACTTTTTATCTTTCTACTATGATTGGGGCTGCCTTTTTCGTGATTATTGTCATTTATCTTGCCCGTTGGTATTCCCAAAAGCAAAAGCGGTTGGCTGATTTTAAAATGCCCGTAAACACTACCCAGTTGCTGGAGGAAAACGTTTCATTTTATACTGGGCTGGACAATGCAGGAAAGCTGGTTTTTGAAGAACGCATAAAAGATTTTTTGCAGTCTGTCCGCATTACTGGCATTGGCACAACCGTTACAAGCCTTGACCAGATACTGATTGCCTCTGGTGCCATAATTGTAATTTTTGGGTTTAAAGACTGGAAATACAATAATATCTCGGAAATACTATTTTACAAAGATGCTTTTAGCGAAGACTACGATACCAAAAGCAATAACCGCAATATATTGGGCATGGTTGGGGACGGTGCTTTGAAGCAACAAATGATTTTGTCCCAGGCTTCTGTGCATCAATCTTTCAGCAATGCAATAGATGGGCATAACACGGTAATACATGAATTTGCCCATTTGGTTGACAAGGCAGATGGCGCAACCGATGGCATACCCGAATATTTATTGGCACGCCCTTACTTGTTGCCTTGGGTAAAGCAAATGCACCAAACCATACAGCAAATGAAACACAACGAAAGCAACGATATTAATTTTTATGGCACGACCAATGATGCGGAGTTTTTTGCCGTAGTGTCGGAATATTTTTTTGAACGCCCAGAAGCATTGAAAAATCACCACCCAGAATTGTATGGGTTGTTGGAAAGGATGTTTCATCCAGCTTACCCAAAAACCTAGAAGCTAGGGTGTTCGGAATAGGAATACCAAGGTTAGTATAGTTTAAAGCGGAGGTTTAACCACAAAGCACACAAAGTTTTTCGCAAAGAACATAAAGGAAGCTGCCTTTAAGGTAAAACGTTTCACTTAAAGGAACAAAGAATGGTGCAGCTGTATTACCAAACAGTAAATGTAGTTATGCTTAGGGTAGCTGAAAATTGTACTAAAAAGCTCCTATGATTTTGAATAGCCTACCTAGTAGGTTTTGGTAAACTTTCTAGGTTTTTAGGTAAACCACACATTATAATTTAAGAATATTCTTTAATACGACTTTGTACTTTTAAAATCCCCTCGTTTCCATGCTTTTATAAAATCGGCCCAGGCAAACGGGTTCAAGATATTCATCGGGGCTACTTGCCCCGCGTAGTAATATTTGCTGACTTGTTGTTTTAATTGATAGTTTACAGCTTCTTTGCCATCTGCTGGAAGCGTGGCTAATAATATCCTTCGTGAAGCCTCATCCGTGTTCCTGCGGGCAACTTCATAGTTGTCGTCTGGCACTACATTGTTTATAAAGTCCCTTTCAAACTGCTCCCTTGTAGGCCTTGGTCTCAATATGGTTGCTGGCAAGTAGGCAGTATCGCTTACCAGCAGTTGTATAACGCTGTATTGGTTATCGGTAAGGTTGGTTGGTATTTCTATCAATTTATCTTTAAAACCAACCGATGAAAACATGATTTTGTCGCCTTTTAGCACCACTATTGAAAAAACACCATCGCTATTGGTAATGGTACCCCTACCCTTCCCTACTACCAACACGCTTGCAGAAGGCACGCCACGAAGGCTATCGGCAGTCATTACGATACCAAATAACTGTATAATCGAGTCCTTTATTGTAGGCATTTGCTGCGCCTTTACTTGGGCAGCAAACGCAAGGAAAAAAACGGGGAGCAAAAAGCGAATCACTTTGTTCATGGATGCAAAAATATTAAACTGCTCTAACAAGATAAGATACTAATAATGACGAAAAATTGTACCAGTTTCACATTTCGCAACAAAGTAAGGTGCTGACGGGTTACTTTTACAGCCAATTCTCTTTTTTAACAAAAACTTCGTGATGACAGAAGCCGCTATTTTAAGTGCATTGAGCAATGTACAGGAACCTGATTTAGGCAAAGACCTTGTTACTTTAAACATGGTGAAGGATATTGTGATTGATGGCAACCATGTTTCATTTACGATTGTTTTAACCACGCCAGCCTGCCCCATGAAAGACATGATGAGCCGTGCTAGCGAAAACGCCGTGAAATTGCTTGTAAACAAAGAGGCAATAGTAACCGTGAATTTCACTTCTAATACCACCAGTAACCGTAAAGATTCCAAGCTAATATTAGGGGGCGTAAAAAACATTATAGCCGTTGTAAGCGGCAAAGGCGGCGTAGGCAAAAGCACGCTGGCTGCCAATTTGGCTCTTGCACTTTCCGAAGGTGGCGCATCTGTTGGCCTGATGGATGCAGATATATACGGTCCAAGCGTACCCATCATGTTTGGCGTAAGAGGCGAAAGGCCAATGATGAAAGATGTAAATGGCAAAGGGATGATTATGCCACTAAACAAATATGGCATCAAACTTATGAGCATTGGCTTATTGGTAGATGAAAAAAATGCAGTTGTTTGGCGTGGTCCAATGGCTAGCAGTGCTATCCGCCAATTTGTAACAGATGTTGATTGGGGCGAATTGGATTACCTGATAATAGACATGCCGCCTGGCACAGGCGATATACACCTTACTTTGATGCAAACTGTGCCAGTAACCGGCGTTGTGATTGTAACAACCCCACAAAGCGTGGCACTTGCCGATGCAAAAAAAGGGATTGCCATGTTTGGGCAAGCACAGATAAACGTGCCTATTATAGGGCTGGTAGAAAACATGGCCTATTTTACCCCTGCAGAATTGCCTGAAAACAAATATTATTTGTTTGGCAAGGAGGGCGGCAAAAGGCTTGCAGATGAATACGACTTGCCATTCCTTGGGCAAATACCATTGGTGCAAAGCATCAGGGAAGGTGGGGACGAAGGCGTGCCTGCCATGGTTGGCAATGATACGGTATCGCAAAAAGCATTTAGGTATGTTACGGCAACTGCCGTTCGGAACATTGCCATGCGCAATGCAAGTATGCCACAAACGAAGCTGGTGGAAGTAGTAACTGCTTAATGGGGGTGATTAGCCACAAAGACACGAAAACACAAAGGGGTACAAAGAAAAAGAAAGTTAAAACGTATCGATAAAATAAATTTTCTTCTTTTTCTTTTTTCTTTTCTTATTCTTCCTTTAAACCTTTGTGTATCTTTGTGTCTTCGTGCCTTCGTGGCAGATTAACCAAACTTGTACCTGAGTAGAACCCTTTATCTCCTCATGACATTTTGAGGCTTTATGGCAATATGGCTTATATTTTTAAAATAAATTGGCTGCTATGCCCACAACATCAAACATATCTTACAGGGCAGCAACAAAAGATGATTTTGCTTTGACGCTCCGCATTAAAACAAACGCTTTAAGGCAATATATCGAGGAAGTATGGGGATGGGATGATGCTTACCAATATAATTTTCATAGTGAAAGTTTTGGTCCAACCCGTATCTTAATTATCCAAGCAAACAATACAGCCATTGGCTATATAGAAACGGTAGAAACCGAAACCACTGTACACATCTTTAATATATTGATAGAAGCAGCCTATCAGCAGAAAGGTATTGGAACGAGGATACTTAACAATATACTAGACAAAGCTGGTATAGATAAAAAAGCAGTACAACTAGAAGTACTGCAAATAAACACCAAGGCAAGGCAATTGTATGAAAGGCTGGGTTTTGTAATTTTAGAAAAAACGGATGTGAAATATATAATGGTGAAAGCAAAAATATGATTTGGTTGCCCTTTTAAAATGGCTTTGCCATTTCCAATCCGCTTTCTGCATCCCCGTCATTGCGAGGCACGAAGCAAACTGACCTACAAAATTTAGGGAGTCCGATTGTCGGTGAGTAGATTCAGTTTGCTTCGTTCCTCGCAATGACGCTCACTAAATTCGAGATTTCTTATTTATCTAATGACAATGAAAGCAAATTTTGTTATTAAAAAAACTAAAAAAATATCTCTTTGTCAATTTTCTAATAATAAATCAAACAAATCTTTCCAATCGGGATTCATTAATTGTATTAAATTCTCTTTCTGTTTTCTATTGCCTCCTTTTAGTCGTTTTTCTTCTGCTATTGCTTGCTCAATAGAAGAGAAAATTGGTAATAGACCAATTTTGTGCAATTGTATTTTGAAGTAAAACCATGTTCGTATGTTTTACTTTTATGTTCTTGTACTCTTTTTATCAAGTTGCTGCTAACACCAATATAAATAGTACTATTGGTATGGTTAGCCATCATGTACACGCAGCCACCTCTTTGCATGATATATATAATTTATTGATTATTAAGTCTATCCAAAACCTGTTAACTTCATTGTGAATGTACCATATGAGGAAACAGAAAAAAAGAGGTGCATTATTCTTGGCAAGACATTTATTTAACCGTTCCCCAGTCGCTTTCTGCATCCCCGTCATTGCGAGGCATTGCGAGGAACGAAGCAAACTAAACCTGCTCCACAAAATTTAGGCAGCTTAATTAATGGGGCCGTAGATTGCTTCGTGCCTGGCAATGACGTTCACTAGACTCGGGATTTCATAATTTTAAAACCTATTCGTCTATCTCAGATACACTATAAATCAATCTCATAGATGTCATTGCTGAAACATTATTTGTTGCCTTAAAAACAAAAGAGGATGTATCAAAAAAATGACACAGCCTCTTTTATTATCATGCGAGCCTATTTATCAAAGCATTGCTTCCAAAATAGAATGGTCTTTGGCTTCCAGTATAGAATGCCCCATCAAAAATTCATCTACTTTCCTGGCACACTCCCTGCCTTCGCTAATGGCCCAAACTACTAAGCTTTGGCCACGACGCATATCCCCGGCAGTGAATACCTTGGCAATACTTGTTTGGTATCCTTTTTCAGATGCTTTCACGTTGCCCCTATTGTCTATTTCAATATCTAGCTGTTCCAGCATGCCTTCTTTTTGTGGGTGCAAAAAACCCATGGCCAGCAAAGCCAATTCGCAAGGAATTTCCCTTTCGCTGCCCGCTACTTCTACAAAGTGAGCAGGGCGGCCATCGTCTGTTATCTTCCATTCAAGGTCAACTACTTTCACTGCTTTTAGTTTACCATTACCATCACCAACAAATTCTTTAGTTGCTATAGCCCAATGCCTGTGCGCCCCTTCTTCATGAGAAGAAGTTGTTTTTAGTACCATTGGATAAGTAGGCCAAGGCATATGCGGTGTTCTATCTGATGCAGGTTTAGGCATCAATTCAAATTGGGTTACCGTTGTAGCCCCATGACGATTGCTTGTGCCTACACAATCGCTACCGGTATCGCCACCACCTATTACGACTACATTTTTGCCCGTAGCTTTTAGTTCTTTTGCGTAAATATTACTTTCTATATCGGCATAAGCATGCAAATCTATACCCGATACCGCTTTATTATTTTGCTTTAGGAATTGCATTGCATAATATACACCTTCCAATTCACGACCAGGTACTGGCAAATCCCTCGGAACGGTAGAACCACCTGCCAAAATCAAGGCATTGTATTCCCTAAGTAAATCGCCTACTTGTACGTTTACACCTACGTTGGCATGGCATTTAAAGGTGATCCCTTCTTCTTCCATCAATGCAATACGCCTTTCTACTACTGATTTTTCCAACTTAAAATCTGGTATACCGTAACGAAGCAAACCACCCGGTTTATCATCCCTTTCAAAAACGGTTACTGTATGCCCGGCATAGTTTAATTGAGCAGCAGCAGCTAAACCAGCTGGTCCACTACCAATTACAGCTACTTTTTTACCAGTACGCAAATTTGGTTTGCGTGGCTGTACAAAATTTTTGCTAAAGGCAATTTCTATAATATGCTTTTCAATTTCCTCAATAGCTACAGGCGGCTGGTTGATACCTAACACACATGCACTTTCGCATGGTGCAGGACAAATCCTACCGGTAAATTCAGGGAAGTTATTCGTACTGATCAATATTTCGTAAGCCTCTTTAAAGTTACCATCATATACGGCATCATTAAATTCTGGTATTACATTGCCCAAAGGGCAGCCACTATGACAAAAAGGTACGCCGCAGTTCATGCAACGAGCAGATTGATGCCCAAGTTCCTTTTCCGTATAAGGCAATACAAATTCTTTATAGTCGCCTTTTCTCTCTTCTACAGAACGTTTTGCAGGTAAGGTCCTCGTAAACTCTAAAAATCCTGTTGGTTTGCCCATAAGCCATTGCCCCTAACGGGTAATATTTATTTGTTATTTAATACCCCCATCCCCTAAAGGGGGGAAATCATCGTCTTTACTTTTTTGCCATTAAGTCAAAGCCAGTTTTAAACCTATCCTCCCTATCCTAAGGGAAAGGAAGTCAAGTCCCGATAAGAGCAAGGACATAATTTTACAGTTTATTTACTTTACAGTTTAATAAAACCAAAAGCCAAAAAAAATTACCTACTCATAATAAAAGTTCCATAATCAGAAGTAGTGGTTAAATTTTGAAATGTACCACTAACTGTTTTTCCGTTGTTTATCAATTTACCTTTTAACAAATAATAACAAGAATTACTTGTAGAATATAAAGACAAAAAAACACTATCGCAAGTATTTCTATATCCACCAAAGGTTACTGTAGGGCTTGTTGCTGATGAGGTAGCACTACTGACTACAAAATTATTATCTTTCAATATGTAATTTGACGAGCTACTTGCACCTGTAACAGATGTACCCGTAGCATAATAAGTACCCCTAATATCACAAGTTGCTGGAATTACAGTATCCCTGACAACAATTGTATCCCTTATAACTGTTTGCTGTGCCGTTGTTTTATTGCAACTAGTACTTTCAAACAATAATATACTTAACGCAAATGTGGTTAACACTGCCGAAGCCATCCATACTTTTCTCATTTTTAAAGTTTTAGTTTTTAATTTAAAATATACTCCCATTTTCTACTTAGAAGCTGCCTCACCCTTTGAAGCTAGCTTCTTGCTAAGCAATACCTTTTTATAATCTTTAGGGAACACTTTTACAAAGTTTTTCAACTGGTTTTCAAAATCGTCCAGAACAAACTTGGCAACAGAACTACCTGTCAATTGGAAGTGCTTGGTAATCATCACTTTCAATTCTTCGATGTCTTCCGTATTTACAACAGGGTCAAGGTCTATCATTTCCATGTTACAAGTACCTGCGAATGTTCCTTTCACGTCATATACATACGCAATACCACCGCTCATACCTGCTGCAAAGTTTCTGCCTGTATCTCCCAATATAATTACCCTGCCGCCAGTCATATATTCGCAACCATGGTCACCAACACCTTCAACAACTACATTGGCACCAGAATTTCGTACTGCAAAACGTTCGCCCGCTTTACCCCTTACAAAAGCTTCACCGTCTGTAGCACCATAAAAGGCTACGTTACCGATAATGCTATTTTCCTCTGGAACAAATGTTGACCTTTTTGAAGGATAAACAATCAACCTTGCCCCGCTAAGGCCTTTACCAAAGTAATCGTTTGCATCGCCTTCTAATTCCAAAGTAACACCCTTCGTATTAAAAGCCCCAAAACTTTGTCCGGCAGTACCATTGAATTTAAAGTGAATGGTACCTGGTGCCAAACCAAGCGAGCGATAGCGTTTAGATATTTCATTTGATACAACAGTACCTACTGTTCTATCAATATTCCTTATAGGGAATGTTCCAGTTACTTTATCTTGATTTAATAATGCAGGTTGTGCAGCTTCCAGCAATTTCCAATCTAGTATATCGGCCATCATATGGTCTTGCTCTTCTGTATTGTATAAGCCTACATATTCATTTGCTGGCTCCCTGAACAATATTGGCGACAAATCAACTTTGCTATATTTCCAATGGGTAATATTTTCTTTCTGTTGCAAATAATCAGCTTGACCAACCATTTCGTTCACCGTCCTGAAGCCCAATTCTGCCATTATCTCTCTTAGTTCCTCTACCATGAATTTAAAGAAATTAATTACGTGGTCAGGGTCACCTTTAAAGCGCTTACGTAATTCAGGATCTTGCGTTGCAACACCAACAGGGCATGTGTTCATGTGGCATTTACGCATCATGATACAACCTTCTACTACCAAGGCAGCAGTAGCTACACCCCATTCCTCAGCACCCAACAAAGTAGCAATAGCGATATCCCTACCTGTTTTCATTTGCCCATCAGCCTGAACAACTACACGGCTACGAAGTTTATTTTTAACCAGTGTCTGGTGTGTTTCCGCTAAACCAAGTTCCCAAGGCAAACCAGCATGCTTGATAGAACTAACTGGCGATGCACCTGTACCACCATCATTACCAGCAATCAGTACCACATCTGCTTTTGCTTTCGTAACACCTGCGGCAATTGTACCTACGCCTGCTTTAGAAACAAGTTTTACACTAATCCTTGCTGTACGGTTGGCATTTTTCAAATCGAATATCAATTGAGCCAAATCTTCAATAGAATATATATCATGATGCGGTGGCGGAGAAATCAAACCAACACCTGGTGTAGAGTGGCGCACACGTCCAATCCAGTCATCCACCTTATCGCCTGGTAATTGACCACCTTCACCTGGTTTAGCACCTTGAGCCATTTTAATTTGTAACTCATCTGCTTCGGTCAAATATAAGCTAGTAACACCAAAACGGGCAGAAGCTACTTGCTTGATGGCACTACGCATACTATCTCCGTTTGGCAAACGTTCAAAGCGTATTTCATCCTCACCACCTTCACCCGTGTTGCTCTTGCCGCCCAGACGGTTCATGGCAATGGCTAATGTGCTGTGTGCTTCATGGGAAATAGAGCCAAAACTCATTGCCCCCGTAGCAAAACGTTTATAAATATTTTCAGCTGGTTCTACCTCGCTTAGTGGGATAGAAGGTTTATTATGTTTAAAGTCAAGCAAACTTCTTAGCGTACACGCTTTATCACTTTGATCGTTTACGGCTTTTGAATACTTCTTAAAGGTTGCATAATCATTCCTGCTTGTAGCAAATTGCAACAAGTGGATGGTTTGCGGATTGAACAAATGGAATTCACCTTTACGTTTCCATTGATACACACCGCCCACCGGCAAGCGTTCAACGGGAATATCTTTTTTGCTGAATGCAAACTGGTGCTTAGCCAATGCTTCTTTCGCTATTTCATCTAATCCCATGCCTTCAATCCTAGAAGTTGCACCTGTAAAATAACGGTCAACAACTTCTTGGTTTAAACCTACAATTTCAAAAATTTGAGCCCCTTGATAAGACTGTAAAGTAGAAATACCCATTTTAGAGAATACCTTGTACAGACCTTCGCAAACGGCTTTTATGTAATTTTTCTTTAAATAGTCAACGTCTAAAGTAGTATCGAGCTTGCCTTCAAATTTCAAGTCACGGATGGTAGAGAGTGCCATATATGGATTAATGGCAGTAGCACCAAACGCCAATAAACATGCAAAATGGTGTACTTCCCATACATCACCTGCTTCTACAATTAGCCCTACCTGTCCACGATAGTTTTTCCTGATTAAATGGTGGTGCACAGCAGCCACGGCCAGCAAAGAAGGTATTGGTGCATGTTCACTGTCAATAGCCCTGTCGCTTAGTATAATTACCTCAAAGCCATCTTCTACGGCATCGGTTGCATAATGGCAAAGCCTAACCAACCCCTTTTCCAAAGAACCTGGTTTGCCATCTGCCCTGAAATAGGTTTGCAAAGTTTTTGCCTGGAAAATACCAGTATCAATACTCCTAATTTTCTCCAACTCATGGTTGTTTAAAATAGGGTGCTTTAGGGCAACACTGTGGCAAGCCAATGGGTCTTCAACCAATAAATTGCCATTGCAGCCTGCAAAGCAAGCAAGGCTCATTACCAACCTTTCCCTGATGGGGTCAATTGGTGGGTTGGTTACCTGTGCAAATAATTGTTTAAAATAGCTACACAAGTTTTGCGGTTGGTCGCTCAAAATAGCTAGTGGCACATCCGTACCCATGGAGCCAATTGGTTCCTTGCCATCCAAAGCCATTGGGGCAATAATGCTTTCCAAGTCTTCGGTTGTATAACCAAACGCTTTTTGGTATTTGAATATTTGATCATGCTCCAAATGGGTGAAAGATACCCTTGGTTCTGGTAATTCTTCCAACCTAATTTTATATTTATTCAACCATTCGCCATAAGGTTTTTGTGAACAGATGGTTTCTTTCAGTTCATCATCGCTGATAATCCTGCCTTCTTCCATGTTTACAACAAACATTTTGCCTGGTTGTAACCTACCATTTGCAATAATTGTTGCTGGATCTACAGGTAATACGCCTGACTCTGAAGCCATGATTACACGGTCGTCGTTAGTAACACAATACCTTGAAGGACGAAGACCGTTACGATCAAGGGTAGCACCAATTATTTTGCCATCTGTAAATGAAATAGAAGCTGGCCCATCCCAAGGTTCCTGGAAGGTAGCATGAAATTCATAGAATGCCTTTTTAATAGGATCCATTTTTTCTTCATTGTCCCATGCTTCAGGTACTAGCATCATCATTACATGTGGCAATGAACGGCCGCAAAGAGTCAATAATTCTATTACATTGTCTAAGCAAGCACTATCTGATTGCCCTTCAAAAATGATAGGAGAAAGCATATCCATTTCTTCCTTGGAGAAGAAAGGGGAGAAGAAATGGCTTTCAGCCGTTTTAAGCCAGTTTACATTGCCTTTTACAGTATTGATTTCACCATTGTGGGCTATATAACGGAAAGGTTGCGCCAATTTCCATGAAGGGAATGTATTGGTAGCAAAACGGGAGTGGATAAGGCCATAGGCACTTACCATTCTTTTATCACCTAAGTCAGGGAAGTAACCACGTACCTGATTGCTTGTCAATTGCCCTTTATAAACAACAGTTTTGTAAGACAAAGAAGCTATATAGAACCCGACAGGGTCTTTTTTAGTCGTATTATTAATGGTGTGACTAGCATAGTTGCGCAGCACAAAAAGCTTTCTTTCAAAAGCATCTGAATCACGGATATGGTCTGGACAAGCGATAAATACTTGCTCAATTTCAGGCTCAACTGACAATGCAGTAGGGCCAATGTCATTGCGGTTTACAGGCACTTTCCTGTAAGCCAATATTTCAAAGCCAAATTTTTCTACGCAACGGCTGAATATTGCCCTGCATTCTTCCCTCAAACGCATGTCTTTTGGAAAAAACAATACGCCTACACCATACCTGCCGAATACAGGCAAATGCACGCCCATTTTCACACATTCGTCAAAGAAAAACTCGTGCGTAGTTTGTATCATGATACCCGCACCATCACCCGTATTATTTTCACATCCGCAAGCCCCGCGGTGCTCCATATTTTCCAGAATGGTTAACGCGTCGCCTATAATTTGGTGTGATTTGCTGCCTTTTATATTTGCAACAAAACCAATACCACATGCGTCATGTTCAAAAGATGGGTCATAAAGACCTGTAGTGTTTGCCATCAGGATTCAATTAAAAAGTAAACAAATAAAAATCTCCGGTTCAAGAGCAGGCAATGCGTTAGCTCCCAAAGATAATTGAGAAAATCTTTTTACAATAGAAAATTTATTACTAGCCACGAAGACACAAAGGCTCGAAGCTGCACGAAGGAAATAAAGGTTTTACACCAAGTACCCATAGAGGGTATCGTCTCTATTAATTTCCGAGAAATCTATATTGCATTTTTTCATCCTTTCTATCAACCCATTATAATCAGTACGCTTTAGCAGCTCTATACCTACCAACGCAGGCCCCGACTCCTTGTTGGTTTTTTGTATGTATTCAAAACGGGTAATATCGTCATCTGGCCCCAATACATCATTTAAAAACTCACGCAATGCACCAGGACGTTGTGCAAAACTGATTAAGAAGTAATATTTCAATCCCTCATACAGCAGGCTACGCTCTTTTATCTCTGGCATTCTGTCTATATCATTGTTGCCGCCACTTACCACGCAAACTACTTTCTTTCCTTTTATTTGCTCGGCAAATTCATCCAAGCAAGCCACTGCCAATGCGCCTGCTGGCTCTACTACAATAGCATCTTCATTATACAATTGCAAAATAGTAGTACAAATTTTGCCTTCGGCTACCAAGTGCATTTCATCAATTACCGCCTTGCATATAGGGAAAGTAACATCTCCAATGCGTTTAACGGCAGCCCCGTCTACAAACCTATCTATTTTACCCAGTGTTACTGGTTGACCCGCTTCCAAAGCTTTTACCATTGATGGTGCGCCTTCCGGTTCCAGCCCTATTATTTTTGTTTGTGGCGAGGCTTTTTTAAAATAACTACCAATACCTGCGCTTAGCCCACCGCCACCTACGGGTATAAAGACATAATCAATCAATGGTTCTCCCTTTGCCAAAGCCTGTTCCAATATCTCCACCCCTACCGTACCCTGTCCTTCAATAATCCTTTCATCATCAAATGCAGGGATAAAAACCATATTATGGGCTTCCTTATATTGCTTTGCGGCAATGGAACAATCATCGAATGTGTCGCCTATCAGTTTCACCTCTATACTATTGCCGCCAAACATTTTGGTTTGTAGTATTTTTTGTTTGGGCGTACTGGTAGGCATAAATATGACACCTT
Source organism: Parasediminibacterium schistidii (assembly GCF_046546515.1). Classification (NCBI taxonomy): domain Bacteria; kingdom Pseudomonadati; phylum Bacteroidota; class Chitinophagia; order Chitinophagales; family Chitinophagaceae; genus Parasediminibacterium; species Parasediminibacterium schistidii. The sequence goes on from NZ_JBKHKJ010000016.1 coordinate 107,990, forward strand.
TTACACCTAAATGGCTGCAACTGTAAGCCACGCCCTGGGCATGGTTGCCCGCGCTTGCACACACCACCCCTAAGTTCAACTGCTGCATAGGCAAGCTGCTCATCATATTATACGCCCCACGTAATTTGTAAGAACGGGCTACCTGTAAATCTTCCCGCTTTAGGTAAACGCTGCACGCATACCTCCGCGACAAATTTTCATTGTATTGTAATGGTGTTTTTATGACCACATTTGCCAATCGCCTGCTGGATGCAGCGAAATCGAATGAAGGTTTTTCGCTGGTGGGTGAGTTGGTTGGTTGTGAGATGCTATTTTGTTTTTCTTCGGGCATTAATTATTTTATTATTTGTTTCTGCTCACCACATATTTCTTAATTATACAACTTGGCTTATTGACATGCAATGGGTTGGTCATTAATTTTTGGGTGGCAGGATACACTACCAAATCCATGTCCTCCATAGGCACTGCGCCTAGCAAAGTTTCATTGTCAATAACCAAAGCAACTACAAAACAAAATGGGTTTCAAAATCTACCCTTATAGAACCAAAATAAGGCAAAAATGCGATGTGCCATTTGCAATAGTGGCCGCCTGTCCAATTTTTCTAAAGCCAATTGGAAGGCGATGGATTCAGGGATACATTAGCATTAAAGCCCTTGTATCCACCAGTGTTTTAATTCCACGGGGGGCAAATGGGGCAAACAGGAATTGCTTAATTGTATGGTTGAATAGGTTAAATCCATAAGGCGAATATACAAAATGCTGGAGGAATATCCAAAAGTGCAGATATGAAGGTTTTTGCTCTTATTTTTTTCTGCTAATATTTTTTTTCCACAAAAGCTTGAGATCTCGAAGTAGCACTAAGAAAAAAAAGCTAACCCCAAATTATGCCCTCAAAATTTTAAGTGAAAATTAAGTAGTTTATAATTTACCCTACTCCTCCACATACACCCTTTTCACCCGTTGGCTAATGCCGGTCATTATTTCATAGGCAATCGTGCCTTCCCATTCGGCTACTTGCTGTATAGGCAGGTGGCTGCCAAAAATTTCCACGGTGTCGCCTTCTTTTGCATCGGGTATGTCGGTTAGGTCTACCATCAGCATATCCATGCATACGCTGCCTACCACAGGGGCAAGCTGGCCATGCAAGTACACTTTGCCCACGCCATTGCCGAGTTTTCTGCTAAAGCCATCGGCATAGCCAATGCGGATAGTGCCTATAATGCTATCCCTATCTAGTTTGCCACGGCGGTTGTAGCCAATGGTGTCGTTTGCTTTTACATGCCTTATCTGTGCAATGGTGCTTTTTAGAGTAGCCACAGGCTGCAAGTGTATATCGGTGCTTTTGGCACTATCTACCCCATACAAGCCAATGCCTAGCCTTACCATGTCATACTGCAAATGTGGGTGGCGGAAAATGCCCGATGAATTGGCAATATGCCGCATGAATGTGTAGGGCAATACCGATTGTAAAACATCGGCAGCTTGGATAAACAAACTAGCTTGGTGCTGTGTAAACCCATCGTGTTCGGCCGCTTCGCTGCCTACCAAGTGGCTAAAAATGCTTTTTACGGCCATGGTGCTGTGCAAAGCCAATTGTTTGATTAGCACAGGTATTTCTTCTGGCTCAAAACCTAGGCGGTTCATGCCCGTGTTTACCTTTATATGAACGGGGAACTTGCTGATTCCCTCATTTAAAAGGTACTCATGGAATTGGTTGTAAAGCGCAAAAGAGTAAATCTCGGGCTCTAGGCTATGTTCTATAAGGGCATCAAAGCCAGCCCTTTCGGCATTCATCACCATGATTGGTAGTGAAATGCCACCTTTTCTTAACTCCACACCTTCATCGGTATAAGCCACGGCTAGGTAATCTACCTTGTGGAACTGTAATACCCTTGCTACTTCTAGGCTGCCGCTGCCATAGCTAAATGCCTTCACCATGGCCATTAGCTTGGTGGTGGGCAGTAGTTTTTGCTGGTATTGTTTCAGGTTGTGCGCCATGGCCGTGAGGTTTATCTCCATCACGGTTTGGTGTACTTTTTCCTCCAGCCATTGGTTGATGCGCTCAAAGGCAAAAGGTCTTGCGCCTTTCAACAAAATATATTCATCCTTAAACAGTGCTACAGGATGGTCTGGGTGTATTTGCAAAAAATCTTCTGTTGTGGGGTAAAATTCTTTGCTGGGCAAGGCATGGAACAAATGCTGCTGTTCGCCAATGCCTTTTCCAATACCAATAAGCCGATTCACGTCCCTTTGTTCTAGTTCTTCTGCAACCAATTGGTATAGTTCGCTGTCTGGTATGCCTGCTTGGAATATGTCTGACAGTATTACCGTAGTAGGGCTGTTGCCAGCCTGCTGTTGCAGGTAATCCAGCGCAAGGCCAAGGGAAGAAAGGTCGTTGCTGTAACTATCGTTTAATACATGGCAATTGTTGATGCCTTTTTTCAGTTGCAGCCGCATTTCCAAGTGTTGCAGATGCTGCACCCGTGCTTGTATGGTTTCAAAAGGTATTCCCAATAGCAGCATGGCACTGATGCAGGTATAGGCATTGTCCAGCGAGGCCTTGTCGGTAAATGGGATATTTACGGTATAAGGTTTGCCCTTGTACATCATCATGGCCTGGGTTTTCGTGCCAGCTTCCAGCTCGGCAATAATGCGCAAGGTGGCTGGCTGCTCCCTACCCCAGGAAAACAATTCAATTTTTTGGTGGAAAAGCAAATGCTTGTTTGCCGCAATATCCAAAACCTCGCCAACAGAATCAATATAATAAATCAGGTGCTTGCACAAGGAAAAAAGCTGTAGCTTCTCTAGTGCTTTTTGTTTATTGTCTAAATAGCCTTCGGAATGGGCTTCGCCAATATTGGTCAAAATGCCAATAGTAGGCTGGATAATGGCTGCCAAGGCAGGCATCTCGCCAGAGGTGGATATACCCGCTTCAAAAATGCCTAGCGTATGCTGCTTGTTCATTTGCCACACGCTCAATGGCACGCCTATCTGCGAATTGTAGCTGCGGGGGCTGCGCACAATATTGTAATCTGGGTTTAGCAGTTGGTAAAGCCATTCCTTAACAATTGTTTTTCCATTGCTGCCAGTAATGCCTATTACTGGATAGTCGAAGCCTGCCCTGTGTATGCCCACCAAGGTCTGCATCATTTTTAAAACATCGCTCACGATTAGGAAATTTGCATCGGGGTACAAGGCTTCGTCAACGGGCTGGCTCACCACAAAATGGCGCACGCCACGCTGATAAGCCTCCCCGACAAAAGAATGCCCGTCCCTGCGGGGTCCAGTAAGGGCAAAAAACAATGATGTTTTAGGGAAGATGATTTTACGGCTGTCCACCACCAAATATTCTATTGATGCTGGCAGGCCTGTGCTGGCCTTTGTGTCAATCTGCTTTACTGTATCCAAAATACTTAGTGCCTCTTTGTTTTTTTGTGCCTTAGTGGCTATAATTTAAGCATACTTTCTTTTCCTTGCCCATTGCAGCAACAAACCTGCCAAGATAACCAAGCCTATCGGTGCTGCTATATTAATCAATTGCCATGTAAGCCTTTCGGCTTCCAACTTTTTTTTATCCAGCAGGCGAAGGGTAAATTCTTTGTTCCTGCTTTCAAATATGCCATTGTTGCTTACCAAGTAGTCCACGCAATTTAACAAAAACTCACGGTTTGCAAAACGGTAGTTTTCAAATGGCAGCTCTCCCATGGCCAACGGCCCATTGGTAGCAGTAATGGCATTGGTAACAATGTCTGCATCAGACATTACTATTTGCTTGCTATCATTTACACACATTGCAGCAAAAGGTTTGCCAGTTGCTTTTTGCACAGAATCTGTAACATTGCTAGTAAGCCTGTTTGCAAACAAAGATGTAAACTTTCCTTCCAACAACACTGCTATTGGGATATAGCTTTTAGTAAAACTCCTAAAATCGTTTTCGTCTTTTACACTATTGGCGCTCACCAAGGCAGGCGTGGCCAGTGTTCGGCTATTGCTATCCGTTGCTAGTAAAATTGTTTTAGCAATGCCGGGGGATTTTACCGTATCGATACTTGACGGGAATATGGGCAATACCTTGTCTAAATTTTTGGCAATAGGGTTGTTGTTAGTGCTTGCCAGCAAGGGGTAATAAGGCCAAGGCACACGCTCCATCCGGGGGCTTTTGTCGGGGTTATAACCAATAACAAGGGGTAGTTTAGAGCAATTCAAATCCTGCACCAAATCGCCATTGATGCGTACGCCATACCTAAAAAGTATGTCATCAATATTCAGGTTGCGGTCATAAGCCACATATTCACTCTTGCTACGCATTAAGCTATCTAGCTCTGCGTGCAATTTATCTATGCACCAGATTATTTTGCCGCCATTCATTACATATTGATCTAGCTTCAGTTTGTCTTCATCGCTAAAAGGGTTCGTGGGTTTTACTATCAGCAAAGCCCCAATTTTAGCTGGGTCCGGGTATGCTTCCCTCAGGTTAAATACGCCGAGCTTATACTCTGTACGCAGGCTTTCCCCCAAATCATTTACTGTGCGGTCTATAGGCTCGCCATTGCCAATGGTGTAGGCAATGGTAGGTACTGTGGTGCGGGTAAGTTTGTCAATGGCATTGGCAAACTTAAATTCCAAGAGGGCTTCGGCTGCATTGCGTGTGGCTTCGGCATCCTCCTGAGGTATGTCGTTTACCACATTAAATTGCTTGTACACTTTTTTGCTGCTCCGCAAATCCACCGCAACAGGCCGCTTGCCGCCGTAGCTTACCAATGCCGATGGGATGATTAATTGGTTGGTTTGCTTTTCGTGCTTGTTCTCGGTTACTTCGCTGCGCTCAAACACCACGCCTAGCCTGGCAAGGCTATCGTACAACATTGCCTTGGCAGTATCCTCTTTTAAGTCTTCGCCGGGTTTTTCAAAGCTTACTTGGATATTGTTGTTCGATACTTGTTTTAGTTCGTCTAGAAAATCTTTGGTGGCAATGCTTAGTTTTTTATAATCGACTGGCAGGTCGCCCGTAAGGAATACCTGCACTTTTACCACATCATCCACATTATTCAACAGCTTTTTTGTGGAAGCATTCAGGCTAAAACGTTTTTCTGCTGTAAGGTCCAAACGGTAGGAAACAAAAGAGACGGCATATACTATTGCTATGAATAGCACTACCATTAGGGCCCAACTATATTTATAATTCAATAATTTTTGCATGGTGTTTTTTAATGTGTACTACTGATTAAAAGAAAAGAATTGTCATCTGTCATTTGGAGATGCTATTCATTTGCTTCTTTTAGTGCCAGTAGCTCAATTTCTAGCGATACCCTAAAATCAGTCTTCTTTATTTTTTCCAGGAGTGGTTTAATGGAGGGGATTATCCCCTTTAACTTTGCCTTAACAAGTACACCAATTGTACTTGTAAGCGAAATTCCAAGTTTTTCCGCTATTTTCCTTGCTTTATAATCATCTAAAATCACTGTACAGTCGGGTATTTCGAGTGCTAATGCTATAGCACTTGATTCGCCTTTATCAATTTGCATTTCCAAAATTTGTTGCCTGTATTTGTCAGTAGCTGTTGCAAGTTCCACCCATTCAGGAAGGTCATCGCCATATTCCTTGGCTATATCAGGTGTAGTTATAATTTGCCCATACACTTTTTGCAAAAGAGTAAGCTCGCCAATATTTGCTAGAATGATAAAACAACTAGTATCTGAAATGATGATTTTACGCATTTGCTACGTCTCTTGATAAATCTGATGCAGGAAAATTAAAAATAGAAACATCATAGCTGCCTAATAATTCTGCAAAAGTGCGTTTAGTTAAACCTGCTACTTCTGCGGCTTGCCCGAGTGAAAGTTTACCTTGCTCATACAAACGGGTAGAAACAAGCATAGCTAAGTCCCTGTTGTTTACTTCTAATGAATCCGGTATGTCGAGTGTTAATGTTTTCATTGTTCAAAGGTAACTAATTAAAAAAGCCATAATAGGCAATGTTTTAGGCTAAAATGGAGATGCTTTCTTCTATCGCTTCAAAATATTCCTCTGCGTAACCAGCAAAAACAAAACAATCAACCCAACAAAATAAATCATGTCCCTTAAATCTACCACGCCACGGCTTATGCTTCGGTAGTGGGCGTGTATGCCCAGCATTTCTATATAATAATCTCCCCCTGCCTTGAAAACAGGCAACCTGCTGATGGCATCAAACCCATTGTATAGTAAAAAACAAACAAATGCCCCAGCAATAAATGCAACTACTGTATTGTTAGTAAAACTGCTGGCACAAATGCCCACGGAGGTGTAAACTGCCCCTAAAAATACAAGACCAAAATAGCTGCCGATTGTTGCGCCCATATCAATGCCGCCAATGCTGCTTAACGCCTGTATAGACACGGCATAAATAACCGTTGGCACCAATGCGGCTACCACAATCAACAAGGAGCCAAAGAATTTGCCGCCTACTATTTGTGCCGGCCGCAAGGGCAATGTTTTTAATATCTCAAAAGTGCCGCCCTTGTATTCGTCGGCAATGCTGCGCATGGTAACGGTAGGCACTAGGAACAATAAAATAAAAGGGGTAGTGTTGAAAAAGCCGCCGAGGGTGGCATAGCCAAAGTCGAGCAGGTTGCTGTCTGGGAACACAAAGAGCAGCAAGCCATTGAGCAAAAGGAATACAATAATGGCCAAGTAGCCCGTGAGGCTGCTGAAAAATTGCTGCCATTCTTTTTTACAAATCATCCACATGGCTTCAAAAATAATCTTCTTGTGGATTTGTGGGTATATTATTATGTTTTGTTTAACCCGGATTATGCAGTTGACTTCGTTATGAAAGGCTCAAATGCAATAAATACAAGTATTTGAGCCGAATTTTTGGTCGAAAACATAGTGAACTATGGCAAGGCTAAAAAATCAAGCAAATGCTTGTGTTTGAAGTAGTTGAGTCTTGCAATAGATTTCAACTGCAAAATCCGGGTTTAACCACATTGGCTATATGTTTTTTGCCACAAAGCCATAAAAACAGGAAGAAGCACAAAGAAAATGGGGAAAGGAGAAAAAAGCAGCCTAATTCTTTTTTGAGGTACTGATTAGTTTTGAAAACAATTATGGCTTAAAATTCCAATCACGATTGAACAATAGTAGCCACGGGTGCCATACTTGGTAAACAATTATAATTGAGGGCTAAACCTAAAAGGATTGAACTCTTATTTTTTAAACAATAAAAATTGCCATGCATTATCTGTATAGGCACGTTTCCTAAATAACCTTCCCCAATCCAATTAATTTCTAAAAGATTACTTAACCCCAAAGAACACAAAGATTTTGCGCAAAAAACACAATGCAATTATATTAAGACAAACTTTTCACTTTAAGGACACAAAACAGTAATGTTAAGTCAGCAAAGTGAAGAAAGCCTTATTTGAAAATGGTGAAAGTTTTTTTTAAAAGTTATTATGTAGGTTAATTAGGATAAAACATTAAATAAGGGTTTGGGCATGTACCCAAACCCTTATTTAATGTTGAAGAAGAAGCAATTAATTAACTTTAGTCAAAACAAAAGTACCACCTCCGGTTGGTGTAGGGTAATTTTGCCAAATTCCAGAGGTAAGTGTACCTGTATTTTTATTAAATAATGCTACATGCTTTTCTTTCACTCCAATATTGGATTGTATCCCATATATACAAGTAGTAATACTAATTAAAGTGTCACCATGCAATTGCCATTTCCCAGTACTAAAGTGTTGTACACTAGCACCTATGGTTTCATTTACCAATGTGCTATCAGGCTTAATTGTAAAACTGAAATACTGGTTCCCAGAAGAAGGCATCCCAGTAGTTGTATAATACCCAATCCACAAACCAGTCAGGCTCAATTTCGCATTAGGGCAATACTGAACGCTGTCGTGTACTATTATGGTATCAGTTTTTACAGCAGGATTAGCGATTGCCTTATGACAGCTACTCATTTGAATAATTGTAATAGCGGCAGCAAATACAGTTAGTAGAAAAGAACCCATTAATAGCTTTTTCATTTTCAGTATTAAAGCAGTTAAAAAAATTTTATAATAAAAACAAAAATAGCTGTTTAGGCTGAATAAGTTTATAGGGGGTGAATGAAAGTTTTTCGCTTAGTTATTAAAAAATCAAACTAGCCCAACCTCACCCCTACCGAAAGACCGGGACAAGTTACCCAAAGGAAAAGATATCAAGAACAGGGCAAGGGGACAATATTTGCATATTTTTAATAATATATTTTTTATCTTGCTTTGTATTAAAATAGTTTCAGTTTTGCCATTTTTGTGGGATTATTACACTGTTTCTTTTTTCAAAAATCGTTGCCATACTTGTAAGCCATTGATTATCAACAATAACATCAAATTTTCGTGAGTGATTCCTGCGTATTTTGTGCTTTATTTTTGAGTGTTTTATGCTCATTTTTTGCATAATTTATGCGTATTTCTGCGTATTTTACAGCTATAAATACAAAACTAAATTTTGGGACTATAACTATCTTAATATTAGTAAAAAAACAACTACGATTAGAATGCCAAGACACTAGTTTTGCAAGTAGTTTGTATTAAGTTCATTTCTAAACAAAGGTAAGGTTTTTATAGATTGAGGAGCATACGGACAAAGCGAAAAAGTTTTATGCACCCGTTTATAGGAGTGCATTTCAAAATTTAGTTTTTTATTGTTTTCAACTGCAAAATCTAGGTTTAAAAAGTATCCTATATGGGGGAAATTTTGGATACTCATGGGGGAATATTTCCCCCATATAGGATTTTCATTTTGGACTATATACCTATTCATGCCAATTTTACATTAAAGGAGCATAGGGGCATTTTGGCCTTACCTCCCGATTCGAATGTTGGTTGGCTTAGGAAAATGATAATCCACCATCAAAATCTTATCAGTTTCTTATCAATAAATCATCAATCTACTATAGTAAAACTATCATTCCATTATCAATACATTATCATAAAATTCACTTAAATTATAATAAAAAATGAGGCTTAAAAAACACAAACAACTGAATATCAATTAATTACAGGCAAAAAGGAGAAATAGCAAAAAAATAAATCACTTAAAAGCAGAAAATAAGCCATTCCAAATCTTCACTTAGTTCTTCTTATTCCCTCGTTTGTTCTTGCTCCATTTCCCTTGTTCTTGCCCCCCTCTCCCTTTGGATAGGGTTGGGGTGGTGTTGGGCTGAGCTGAGGCCAGGATCTAGGGTGGGGGCTTTCACAATCAAATAGTAAAGCTTCTTCTAAATAAAAAAGGGCAATAAAAAGTGAAGATTTGAAATGCACCCCTTCAAAGTCTGTATTGCCTTTGTATCTTTTCATTCCTTATTTTCGCCACTATTCAAAAAGAAATAAGCCATGCAAGAAGACATAGACCTGATATTGGAAGACACAGAGGATAGTATGAAAAAAGCCATCAACCACTTGGAAGCAGAACTGGTAAAAATACGCGCAGGCAAAGTAAGCCCTAACATGCTAGATGGCATTACCGTGGAATATTATGATGTGCCTACGCCTATTGCACAGGTGGCCAACATTACAGTTATGGATGCCCGTACGCTTACCATACAACCGTGGGAGAAGAAGATGTTAGCACAAATAGACCGTGCCATCATGGGTGCTAATATTGGCGTAACGCCACAAAACGATGGCGTGCAAATACGTTTGTTTATGCCGCCGCTTACAGAAGAAAGGCGTAAAGACATGGTAAAAAAAGCAGGTGGCGAGGGCGAGCAAGCCAAGATAGCCATCCGCAATATCCGCAGGGACGGCATTGAGCAAATTAAAAAACTACAAAAAGACGGCCTTAGCGAAGACATTGCCAAAGGCACCGAAAAATTAATACAAGATATAACGGACAAATTTATTGCACTGGTAGAAAAACATTTGGCTGCCAAGGAAAAAGAAATGATGACGATATAGTAGTCATAAGTAGTAAG